>JAJRDJ010000443.1 GCA_028678445.1 Methylococcaceae bacterium | reverse complement strand
TTGAGGAATTCGACGATGTGATGCACCTCATCGTCAGACACGAAGGCACCGTGGGCGCGCATTGGCAGGCCGGTGCCGGGGGGCAGGTAGAGCATGTCACCGTTGCCCAGCAGCGTCTCGGCGCCGCCCTGGTCGAGAATCGTCCGCGAATCGATTTTCGAGGAGACCTGAAAGGCGATCCGGGTCGGAATGTTGGCCTTAATGAGTCCGGTGATCACATCCACCGAGGGCCGCTGTGTCGCCAGGATCAAGTGCAGGCCGGCGGCGCGGGCTTTCTGCGCCAGCCGGGCGATCAACTCCTCCACCTTCTTGCCGACGATCATCATCATGTCGGCCAACTCGTCGATGACGATGACGATGAAGGGCAGGGGTTCCAGGAAGGGGGCCGTGTCGTATTCGGTCAGGAGATCGGGCGCCCAAAGCGGGTCCGCGATAGGTTCGCCCGCTTCGATGGCATCGTGGACCTTCTGGTTGAACCCGGCCAGATTGCGAACCCCCATGATCGACATCAGCTTGTAGCGTCGTTCCATTTCCGCGACGCACCAGCGCAGCGCGTTGGCCGCTTCCTTCATGTCGGTTACGACCGGCGTCAGTAGATGCGGAATGCCTTCGTAGATGGAGAGTTCCAGCATCTTGGGGTCGATCATAATCAACCTGACATCCTCGGGTCGGGCCTTGTAGAGCATGCTGAGGATCATGACATTGACCGCCACCGATTTACCGGAACCGGTGGTGCCGGCCACCAGCAGATGCGGCATGCGCGCAAGGTTGGCGACCACCGGATTGCCGCTGATGTCCTTGCCGAGCGTCAGGGTCAGCGGCGAATGGCTATTCTGAAACGCATCGGAGATCAGCACCGAGTGCAGCAACACGGTTTCACGTTCTTCGTTAGGGATTTCGAGTCCGATCACGGTCTTGCCGGGAATAATCTCGACCACGCGGACGCTGGTGACCGACAGCGTTCGCGCCAGGTCCTTCGCCAGCCCGCTGATGCGACTGACCTTAACCCCCGGGGCGGGTTGCACTTCGAAGCGGGTGATCACCGGGCCCGGATGCACTTCCATCACCTGGACCTCGACGCCAAAATCATCAAGGATGGCTTCGAGCTGTCGCGACATCTCCTCGAGCTGGGCATTCGAGTAGCCGCGTATCTTCGGGGCGCGGTCATTGAGCAGATCGAGCGTGGGCAGCTCGCCGGCATGCGGAGAGGGAAGACCCGCGGGCTTTTGCGGCTTCCGTGGCTTGGTCATCGCAGGGGCGGTCACGGGCGCCGGATTTTGCATGGTTGATTTTTGCGTTTCTCTCACCAGTTTGTGACGGATGAGCGGTTCGGCCTCGCGCCGGAGAATCCCGGACACAGCTTCTGCTGTTTCCTCGCTCTCCGAATCCGTCTTTGTCCAAGGTTTCCATTCGGGGAACCGGAACAGTGGTCCCAATTGCTTCGCCAGATACAATCCGACACGACCGGCACCATCCAGCACCCAGACCCAGGACAGGCCGGTAAACAGCGACACGCCGGCCAGCAGTAGTGTCACCAGCAGAATCTTCATGCCGGTGGTGCCAAACGCCTGAAAACAGTACTCGGACACCTCGCGTCCCAGAATGCCCCCATAGCCTTCCGGCAACAAAATCCGGGGACGAATCATGAAACGATCCGCGATCGCGGTGGCCGCGATCACGGCCACGCTGAATCCTAGCCATTGCAGGGCCGTATCGAGCCACGCGGCCCTTTTGCCGCGGGTATGCCGGAAGATCACGTAGCCATAACCCGCAAGGATGAATGGAAACAGAAATGCCGTGATACCAAAAAGGGACAGGAAAAAGTCGGCCAACCAGGCGCCGGCCAAACCCGCCGCGTTATGGATGGCCGCCCGGCTGCCGCCGTGAGTCCAGCCAGCATCCTCCAGATTGAAGCTCAGGAGGGATATCAGCAGCAGCAGGGAAACCCCCAGATAGACCAGGAAAGTGGATTCGCGCAATCCCCGGATGAGGACGCTACCCAGGTCCTGTCCGATCGTTAGCTTCTTGTGGAAGTCGGCCAAAAGTGCCCCCAAAAATGAAAATGATGCCAGCTGGCAACAGAAAAGGAGCGACTTGCTACGGATCGCTGTCAGCCGAGAAGTGAATGTTAAGCTGCTATTTTGCCTCAGGCGTCCTTCGCGGTCATGCTGCTTCGCACTTTGAGGCTCGACCGGTTGATAAACTATGGCTATTCTTGTGCAATTGCCGGAGTGGCAGCGCACGGACCCATCGCGGGTCGCACCTCGACGGAACCCACTTCACCCAAGGGCACAACACCCGCACCGTTCAATCAAATTTCACCCATTCTAACGAGGGCATGATGGCCGCAGTGAAACATAGTCGATTGCTGATTTTAGGCTCAGGCCCGGCGGGCTACGCCGCAGCGGTGTATGCCGCCCGTGCCAACCTCAAGCCGGTGCTGGTGACCGGGCTCGAGATGGGCGGGCAGCTCACCACCACCACCGACGTAGACAACTGGCCGGGCGACGCCGACGGTGTGCAGGGGCCGGAGCTCATGGAGCGAATGAAACGCCATGCCGAGCGGTTTGAAACTGAGATCGTGTTCGATCACATCCACACCGCCGACCTGGGCTCGCGTCCCTTCACACTGAAGGGCGACGCCGGCACCTACACTAGCGATGCCCTGATCATCGCCACCGGGGCTTCCGCCCGCTATCTGGGCCTGCCGTCCGAGGAAACCTTCAAGGGCCGCGGTGTTTCCGCCTGCGCGACCTGTGATGGCTTTTTCTACCGCGGTAAAAGGGTCGCGGTGATTGGCGGCGGCAACACGGCGGTGGAGGAAGCCCTTTATCTGGCAAACATCGCCGCGCACGTGACGGTCGTGCATCGACGTGACAAGTTCCGTTCCGAGAAAATCCTTGCCGACAAGTTGCAGGAAAAGGCCAGAACCGGCAACGTCACTATCGAGTGGAATCACACACTGGACGAGGTGCTGGGCGACGATATGGGCGTGACGGGTATCCGCATCAAACAGGTCGATACCGGCGCTACCCATGATCTGGAGCTGGAAGGCGTCTTCATCGCTATCGGCCATAGCCCCAACACGGAGATATTCAACGGCCAGATTGACATGCGGAATGGCTATATCCAGGTTAAAAGCGGCACCGAAGGCGGCGCCACGGCCACCTGCATCCCCGGTGTGTTCGCCGCCGGCGACGTCGCCGACGCCATCTACCGGCAAGCCATCACCTCGGCGGGTTCCGGTTGCATGGCGGCCCTGGATGCCGACAAGTATCTGGATTCGCTGGATTGAAGCAGATAAGTCTGGATTTTTTTTAACATGACCCATTTCCCGCCGGACATTCTGTCGCTGTACGAAATCCATGAGTGGAAACATGCCAGTGCGATTCTGAAATGCGATTTTCCTGACGAATGGCAGGACATCTTGGAGATGCTGCGGGAATTTCGCCTGCGGAAGTCATGGATCATGAAGGCGGGCGGCAATAAATCAGAATTGGCGATCTGGGTAGATCAATTTCTGGGAATCCGCGGCTGGCGGGAGAAACAGTTTGAAACCGCCGTTATCGTTGACCGGGATCGATATGACTCGCCAACGCACAAGGTGGATTGCTACAAAAACCGCATTGCCCTGGAGCTTGAATGGAACAATAAAGATCTATTTTATGATCGAGATCTGAATAACTTCCGATTACTGTTCGAGTTGAGAGCTATCAGCGTGGGAGTCATCTTTACCCGCAGCGATGGTCTTCAGCGTATCTTCAATGAACTTGGCCGGGGTAGTTCCTACGGAAATTCCACTACACACATGTCAAAGCTGCTACCCCGTATTCTGGGGGGTGGCGGTTCTGGTTGCCCCATCATGGTAGTGGGCATAACCGAGCAACTTCTTGATAACGATGCCTGAACCAGTGTTTTTCCAATTAAAGTCGGGCGGTTATCGCACCATCCTCGCCGATCCACCCTGGCAGTTTCAGAACCGCACCGGGAAGATGGCGCCCGAGCACCGTCGCCTGAATCGGTACACCACTCTATCTCTGGCTGAAATTGCCGCGATGCCCGTGGCTGAGCTAATCCATGAACCAGCACACCTTTATCTGTGGGTACCGAACGCCCTGCTACCGGAAGGTTTGCGGGTCATGCGTGACTGGGGCTTTGAATACAAG
>JAJRDJ010000442.1 GCA_028678445.1 Methylococcaceae bacterium | reverse complement strand
CGCCCGATGAAAGGGGTTAGCGGCCTCGGCAGGTTTCCGGCGGTCGGACTGGGTTCGCCGGCTGGCAGGGAAGCGCGACCGGGAATAACGGTGTGCAAGCATTCGACACTCCGCTCCCCCCGGGCAACTTGGATAAAGGTGGGCTGATTTTCAGTGGGGATTTCCAACGACTGGGCTAACGTCCTGGCGAGCTGCCTGGAAGGCTGCCGTTCCCCCGATTCAATCTTCCGGATGGCAAAGACACTGCAACTGGCGCGCTGCGCCAGTTGTTCTTGGGTCAGATCTAACTGCCGGCGGCGGCATTTGAGCCACTCGCTGAAATGCAGGGGGACATCCGCCTCAATGGAGGAAACGCTGGTTGCCTGCGTATCGCTTGTAGTCATTTCCCTGATCTGGTTGCTTCACAAAATTTGGGTCGCGATTTATTTGATTGTCCGTATTTCGATGGAAAAACCATATTCAGTATATCACTTCTTTGCCCGTTGAGAACACAATAGAAGCGGGCGGATACGAGAATGAGGCAGTTGTATTAGTTTTGGGTCAGGAGAGGGTGACTGAAGTGACCCCAATTTTCTCTTGTCCTCTTGTTTAATCGAAGCAGATAAAAAGTTCTGGATAGTCGGTAACGAAAGGAAAACATCATGTTGGATACTCATCACGACTTTTGGAATCAATGGTCGCAAGCCTATCGAGGTTTTTCGGAAACCGTTGAGCCGTATCGGGCCGCCCAACGTCAGCTGGCTGAGGGCGCAGTCGCAGCTCTGAACGAAAATCTCGCCAGAAAGAATCTATCCATCCTGGATGTGGGTGGCGGGGCTGGAAATTTGATTCGACCATTACTTGAAGAGCTTGCCCGCCGGCGCGAACATCTGGATGGGGTCAGTTACACCCTGACTGATGGCGCCAAGGAGATGACTGAATTAGCTCTGCAGCGCCTGGAGGATTTGAAACAACGCTTCCCCAAAGTGAAATTTAGCGTGCTGCATCTCGATACCCTGGCCGAGGATTTCCACGATAACTTGGGCTCAGGAATTGCCGATTTGGTTATCTGTAGTTGGAATATCGAATATTATCCAACCGAATCGCGCCGAAAAATTATCCAGCGGTTGGTGCGTCTGGCTCACCCTCGGGGCGTGGTAGCCTTTTCAAGTTCCGTGCAACTTCCCGATGACTTGAATATCCGGGATGTGTTGATGCCGCTCGGTCAAGCGCAGGTTCTGCAGGCCCTGCTCACCGGCGGGCTAGGCGAGATGAAAAAAGTTATCAGTAACCTGAAACAGATTGCAGCTTTTGGGACAGCCATGAGCAGCCGGCAATTCCCGGAGAAGCCCGGAATGATGGAGCTTGCTGAATTGGCTACGCAAACCGGCCTGGAATCTGTTGTGACAGGGTATCACTTATTTGGGGCTTCGGTCATGGTGGTCGCGCGTAAAGACGAACAGCTTCCACCACCCTTGCCCCAATCACCGATCGCGCAAGCGCTGGTGGGAAAACCTGGTTACGAAGCCTATCCAGATACAGCCACTTTTTTCAGCTACTTTGGAATTTTGATGCAGATGAAAAAACCAGTTTCGAGTTCGATTCGATAAAGGAGAAAACCATGAAAAATACGATATGTTCATTCAATTTTGTACGCGTCCTGGCGATTGCCATGCTGTTGGGCCTGTTACCAGGCTCTGTCTTTGCCCAGACGCCCGAGCCTACCCAGGTGATCGTGCCTGTCCCCGGTGGGCCGCTGACTGTAAACGTTGTGGCCGTGAACGATGGCGCAGGCAGACAGACCGATCCGCACGTCAGCGGCGACTGGGTTTCGTATACGGACGATCCTGGCATCCGGTTCCAGAACCTGGATGTCGGGACCGCCTCTGACCGGCTCATCCCGGTACCTGAAAACCATTGGGACGAACTCTCTGACATCAGCGGCAACACAATCGTGTTCACGCGAGTGACGAGCACAAGCCATGGCATCTATATGATCCAGATTGACTCGTTCGGCAACTCCGGCCCCGCCATCGAGGTGTCGCCATCCACCAACCCTCTGCGCCGCCGCGCCGCGGTCGGCGGTGACACGATCGCCTACGAGGATCGCGGCTACGACCCGTCGCCCTCGCCCCAATCTGAGATCTCGCTCTCGAACGTCTCGGACCCGGCCGCCCTGGCCTCTCGCCTTACGAATGACACGCTCGACGATCTGTGGCCGGCCGTTAGTCCCGACGGCAATGCGGTTGTCTGGGTCAAGTGCCCGACTGCCTGTGGCTCGAACACAGTTGGTAACATCTGGCGTGCCGAGCGGACGGATGGCGCCTGGGGTGCCCCCGAGCGGGTGACCGGCGCCGGCAACGCGACGCTGCCAGATACCAATGGTCCAGTCACGGTGTATGACCAGAATGATGGCGGAGACCGCGATATCCGCTGGTCGGTGAAGGACGCTTCGGGCGCATACGTCGAGTCCGTGCTTGACCTCCCCGGCATACAACGCAACCCCAACATGGCTGGGGACCTCATCTCTTTCGAGAGCAACGCCGGGTCCGGCACGCAGTTCGATATCTTTCTCTACGATCTGGCGACGAACAGGCTGTACCAGCTTACGGACACTTGGATCAGCGAGAGTCTGACGGACATCACGACGAACGCTTTCGGCGTCGTCCGAATAGCCTGGGCGCTACCAAAGCAGGTCTACCCGTACGACATGGATGTTTACGCGATGAGTTTTGTGCTGCCGCCGCTAGACACCGACACCACCCCGCCGACCATCACACTGACGACACCTGCCGAAGGCGCGGTGTACCTGCTCGGGCAAACCGTTAATGCAGACTATGCCTGCCAGGATGAGTCCGGCGGGTCGGGTCTCGCCTCGTGCGTCGGGGATGTCCCGAACGGGAGTCCGATTGACACTGGTTCGATCGGCGTCAAGACCTTCACCGTCAACGCGGCGGACAACGCCGGCAACACTGCTTCAGTGACACACACCTATCGCGTGATCTACAACTTCACCGGCTTCACTTCGCCAGTAGATAACCCGTCAGTAATGAACACTGCCAAAGCCGGTCAGAGCATCCCGCTCAAGTGGCGCATCACGGATGCGAATGGCAATCCTGTCACCAACTTGACGGGCGTGTCCGTGACGGCGGTTAGCCTGTCCTGCCCATCCGCGCCAACCACCGACGCTATCGAAGAGTATGTGGTCAGCAACTCCGGCCTGCAGAACCTGGGCGATGGCTACTATCAATGGAACTGGAAATCACCGGGCACCTAT
>JAJRDJ010000441.1 GCA_028678445.1 Methylococcaceae bacterium | reverse complement strand
CGGTCCGATCACGTTGATGATGGGCATCGACAAGTCCGGTACCGTGCTGGGCGTCCGGGTCGTGGCGCATGCCGAAACGCCGGGTCTCGGCGACAAGATCGAACGGGAGAAATCCCCGTGGGTACTCGCCTTCGACCAGCGCTCGCTGACTAACACGCCACCCGAACGCTGGCGAGTCAAAAAGGATGGCGGCGATTTCGACCAGTTCGCCGGCGCGACCATCACGCCTCGGGCCGTGGTCCGTGGAGTGGAAGCCGGCTTGCAGCTATTCCGGAAGCATCGTTCCGAGTGGCTGGAATAGTCGTGGTCTCCATTGCTGGGCTTCGGCAAGTCGACACACCCATCGGTTACCCGGCCGTGGTTTTGCTGCTTGAGCAGGGCCGAAGGCCACCCCCCTCACTTTAATGAGGTCAACCATGAATAACAATTTCCGCAAAATTACCCGCGACGGACTTTGGGATAACAACATCGTCTTCAGTCAGAGCATCGGCCTGTGTCCGCTGCTGGCGGTGACCGGCACGGCAACCAATGGCCTGGGTATGGGCCTAGCGACCACGGTGGTCATGGTGGTGTGCAGTGCCATGGTGTCCAAGGGCCGGTTGCTGATTCCCCCGGAAATCCGCATCCCCATCTTCGTGGTACTGATTGCCATGGTGGTGACGCTGGTCGATATGTTCATGAACGCCTGGTTGCATGAACTGCACAAGGTGCTCGGGCTGTTCATCCCCCTCATCGTGACCAATTGCGCGATCCTTGGCCGGGTCGAAGCCTTCGCCTCCCGTCAGCCGGTGCGCGAAGCCACCCTGGATGGCTTGATGATGGGACTAGGCTTTACACTCGCCCTGGTGGTCCTGGGCGCCACGCGCGAAATCCTCGGCTCCGGCACCCTGTTTGCCAGCGCCTCACTGCTGATGGGGCAGTCCTTTGCCTGGCTCGAAACCGTGGTGATCCAAGATTATCGGGGCTTCCTCCTGATGGCGCTGCCACCCGGTGGTTTTTTGATGCTGGGCTTCATTCTGGCTGGCAAGAAGTTGCTGGATCGGCGGCTGCAAGCCAGAACGAAGTCTGAAGAACTGCCGGTGCTGGCGGAATCCACGGCTTGAGGCAATCCATGAAATCCAGGGCTAGTGCACACTTTTTCAGCGCCAGAACCGCAGGAACAGCGCCCCTTCGGCGACCGGCTCCCTGTTGATTGCCCATCGATTTTTTAAGTGTTTTAGAGACCTGCACTCATGAACGTAGGTGTGTGTTACGCGGAAGCGGACCGGCAAGTATGGCTGCGGCTGGAAACCCCGGACGGCAGCACGGTGGAACAGGCCATCCGGCATTCGGGCCTCCTGAAGCGGTTCCCCGAAATCGACCTGAACGAGCAGAAGGTCGGCATCTTCGGCAAACTGGTGAAACTCGATGCAGCCGTGAGCGACGGCGACCGTATCGAGATTTACCGGCCTATTACGGCCGATCCGAAAACAGTGCGCCGGCGGCGCATGGATGATGACGACGAGGATGATTGAGTAATTCAAGCCGGTTGGAAATCAAAGTGTCGCCATCCTGGGAGCTTGGGCGTCTCGTGCGCAAGGCGGCAGGAGAACCCTGTAGCGCTGCGACAAGCCGTTCAGCCCACCACCACTTTTCCACCAGTCGCCACGCTGGACATGGCGCGTTCGATACCGGCGGAAAGGCGCTCTTCCTTTAATCGCTAAGCGCGCCTAAAACATTCTTACCTTGAATGATGAGCCAGCGCCCCCGCCGCCGGATTTCTGATCATCCTTGCGGGGTTTATTGTCCTCGGTGATAAGTACATCACCGGGCTTTATGTCGCCCGAGAGGATTTCCATGTATTTGTTATCGCTCAAACCGGGCTGGAAAGTGATCCGGTCAGGCTGTCCCTCCCTGAGGCGATAGACAGTTTTTTCATTCGTCCTGGCCGTTCGGGGGACCACAGACCCCCTGGTCTTGCCGGTTTCCGGCTCGGTGGGTTTGTAGCGCAGGACGCTCAGTGGAAGCCGCAGGACGTTCTCGCGTCTGGCGATGGCGATGTTGACGAAGGCGGTCATGCCCGGCAACAGGGATTCGTCGGGATTGGCGACGTCGATGACCACGTTGTAGGTCACGACATTCTGTAACACCTGCGAGTTAAGGCGAATCTGCCGCACCCGCCCCTGATACTCGCGACCGGGGAAAGCATCGACAGTGAAGGTGGCGACCTGGCCGACCTTGATGCCACCCACGTCGGCTTCGGCCACCGTGGTGTCAATCTGCATGCGTTTGAGATTTTCGGCGATGGTGAAGAGGACCGGCGTCTGGAAACTGGCGGCCACGGTCTGGCCGACATCGACATTTCGCGACACAACGATGCCGGACACGGACGAGACGATCACGCTGAAGCGTAAATTGGTTTCATCGCGCCGCACCGTCGCCGCGGCGGCGGCCACCTGGGCGCGCCCCGCCTCCACCGCCTGAATCGCCTGATCCCATTCGGCGCGGGCGACATACCCCTTCTCGTATAAAGCCCGGGTCCGTCCGGCGTTGGCCTCCGCCAGCTTCAAGCTCGCCTCCGCATTGGCGCGATTCGCCCGGCTCTGGTCCACAGCGGCCTTGAACAGGGCCGGGTCCAGCTCGGCCAACACCTGGCCTGACTTGACCCGGTCATTGAAGTCGGCGTGGAGCTTCTTGATCGTGCCGGACACCTGGGTACCGACATTGACCAGCACCACGGGATTCAGGGTGCCATTGGCCGACACGGTTTTGACGATGTCGCCGCGATCGACCGTTACGCTCAGGTACTCATCGCCCTTGGGCGCCAATTGCCGCTGCCAGTAGGTCCAGCCGCCCCAGCCGAGGGCCGCGAGCACCAAGAGGATACTGACCCAACGTATAATCATCCGCCACCTGCCGAGTGACGGGTCGGAGGGCTCAAGGACGGTATGTCAATTCGCAAGCCGATTCTCCCGCGGGCCTTCCACCGCAGCCACATCCCCCATATCCAGCCGCCCCAGGGCTTGTGCCAGTTGGGCCTTGCCGATACGCCAGTTGTAATGCGCCTGGACATATTGAGTGCGGGCATTGGCCAGGCTGGCCACGGTATTGAGTAGTTCCACGATATTGCCCACCCCTTCCTCATAACGCCCCAGAGCCACCTGCT
>JAJRDJ010000440.1 GCA_028678445.1 Methylococcaceae bacterium | reverse complement strand
CGGTCCGTCTCACCCTGTTTGATTAAAAAATTGAACAGGCCGCGGATGGCCGAAAGCTCCCGCTGCAGGCTGCGGCTGCCCACGGCGTGCCGGTGGCGCTGGGCAATGTGCTCCCGGATATCTGCCGGCTGCAGGGCATCCCAAAGGGGGAGGTTGTGTCCGTCACAGAACGCTTCCAGATGCCGCAAGTCCCGGCCATAGGCATCCAGCGTGTGAGGGGAAACGCGTTGCTGAAAGCGCAAGCGGTCCAGGTAGGATTCCAGCTGGCGGCGGGCGGTGATATCCAGAATGCCTAGCCTCGATTGCTGAGCAAGGCCGCCAGCCGGGCGGCAAGAATTTCGCTCATCTGCACCAGAAACACGAAGCCCATGTCCGCCCGAAAGCGCGCCGGGTCGCGGCTACCGATGGCGAACAATCCCCGGACCCCGGCATGTTGCAGGGCGATCAAAGCCTGGGACTCAACGGCCTCAGCCTCGGCGCCGTACAGAAAGGCGGCATGTTGTGGATCAGGCGCGCCACACACGGGTTTGCCCTGGGCCAGCAGCGCCTCGCACCACGCCGCCTCGGGACTGTCCCCGGAAACAAACAAATTGCTCACGGCGCCCTCCAGTTTTGGCTCAAGGAGGCGAACGGCCGAGAAATCCGCTTGAAAATACTGATGCAAGCCCCAATCCAGACTGGCCAGCACATCCGCCACGCTGTTGGCTTCAAGCAAGGTCAGGGTCAGTTGATGAATCCGGTGATGCAGGACATCGTTGTCCCGTGCAATCCGCACCAGGCCATCGAGCTGATCGGTTAGACGTTTTTGCTTCTCCCGTAACAAATCGAGCTGACGCGCCACCAGCGACACCGCCGCGCCACTGGGATGCGGCACAGTCATCGATTCCAGCAAGTCCAGATGTTCCGTGAAAAATTCAGGGTGCTGGCGCAGATAGTCTGCCGTCTCGGAAGCCGTCAAATGGGGGTCTTTCAGCTGAGTCGCAACGACACGTTTCATAGCTCTATAGTCCCTTGAAAAACCGTAATGGCGGGACCCGTCATGAAGACCGGATAGCCCCGACCCTGCCATTCGATGGACAGCGACCCGCCCGGCAAACCCACGGTCACCGGTGTATGCAATAAACCTTGCTCGATCCCCACGACGGCCGCCGCACAGGCCCCGCTGCCACACGCCAGGGTTTCGCCCGAACCCCGCTCGAACACCCGCAAGCGCACATGGTGATTGTCAACAACCTGCATGAAGCCGACATTCGCCTTCTCCGGGAACAACGGGTGATTTTCCAGCCGGGGCCCAAGGCTAGCCACCGGTGCCGCCTCCACCGCATCGACCACCAGCACGGCATGAGGATTGCCCATCGAGACCGCGCCAAAAGTGAGGAGGCGGGACTCGATGTCGACCTCATAAGAACCACGTTCCTCGGCCGCATCGAACGGGATTTCCGCCGGGGCATGGCGGGGAATGCCCATGTTCACAGTGACCAGATCTCCCTCACCGAAGCGCAGCACCAGCCGGCCCGCATCGGTATCGACCTGTACCTCATCCTTGTCGCACAGCCCCTGCTCACGCACGAAACGGGCAAAGCAGCGGGCTCCATTGCCGCATTGCGCCACCTCGCTGCCATCGGCATTGAAGATCCGGTAGCGAAAATCCGCGTGCGCCTGATGCGCGGACTCTACCATCAAGACCTGGTCGCAGCCCACGCCGAAGTGCCGGTCGGCGATATGACGAATCTTTGCCGGGGTCAGGGACACTCTCTGGCGGATCGAGTCGATTACCACAAAGTCGTTGCCCAGTCCCTGCATTTTGGTAAATTTCAACAACATCGTTCAGTCCGGCAACACCCGTTCGCCCTGAAACAGCTCGCTCAGTGTTTCGCGCTTGCGCACCAGCCAGGCGCGTCCGCCATCGACCAGCACCTCCACCGGACGCAGCCGCGAATTGTAGTTGGAGCTCATGCAGAAGCCGTAGGCCCCCGCCGAACGCACGGCCAACAGATCGCCCTCGGCAATGGCAAGATCCCGATCCTTGCCGAGAAAATCACCCGTTTCGCAGACCGGCCCCACAACATCGTAACGCCTTACCTCCGCCTGCCCGTTCGGGCTGACCGGCACTATGGCCTGCCAGGATTGGTAGAGGGCGGGACGAATCAGATCATTCATGGCCGCGTCGACAATGGCGAAATGCTTCTCGCCATTCGACTTCAGGTATTCCACCCGCGTCAGCAGGATACCGGCATTGCCGACGATGGCGCGACCCGGCTCCATCAGGATTTCATAATCCATTCCGGCGAGCCGTCGGGACAGCACGGTGGCGTACTCGTCGGGCTCCGGCGGTGTCTCATCGTTGTAGCGAATGCCCAGCCCCCCGCCAATGTCCAGATGCTGGATGGCGATGCCCTCCTGCCTCAGGCGCTCGACGATTAACAGCACCCGGTCCAGGGCATCGACGAACGGCTCCAGCGAGGTCAATTGGGAACCGATATGGCAATCGATTCCGGCCACTTCGAGGTTGGCCATGGACGCCGCCCGGCGGTAATGAAAAATCGCCGTGTCGACATCGATGCCAAACTTGTTTTCCTTGAGCCCGGTGGAAATGTAGGGGTGAGTCCCGGCGTCAACGTCGGGGTTGACCCGAAGTGAAATTCTGGCTATCCGGCCCAGCTCACCGGCGATGCGGTTCAGCCGGTCCAGTTCGCCGGGCACCTCGACATTGAAGCAGCGGATGCCGACTTCCAGCGCTCGCCGCAGCTCATCCTCGCGCTTGCCGACTCCGGAAAAGACAATCTTCCCGGGATCGCCGCCCGCCGCCAGCACCCGCTCCAGTTCACCCACCGAGACGATATCGAAGCCAGAACCCAGTCGCGCCAATACATTCAGAACAGCCAGGTTGGAATTGGCCTTGACGGCATAACAGACCAGATGAGGGTGGCTTTGGAAAGCCCGGTCGAACGCATGCCAATGCCGTTCCAGTGTGGCACGCGAGTAGACGTAACAGGGCGTCCCAAACTCGGCGGCAATCTCCTCAAGCGACACTTCCTCGGCGTGCAGGGAAGTGCCACGGTAATTGAAGTGGTCCATCAGTTCGGTGCGGAAGGCTCCGGTACAGGGGCCGGTTCAGGCGTGGAGGTGATAATGTGTTCAGTCCTTTTCTGTGACTTCGGCACCCGTCCTTCCATGTACAAAGGCCCTTTCTGACCACAGGCCACGAGCCAGAACCCCGCCGCCAGCAACCAGAGCACACGCTTCAGCATCGACATAGTCTTTATGGACTCCAAGACTCCGAGTAAATACGATCGCGCATTCTAATCGAAAACCTCTGCGCCCACACGCGGCGGCATTTGCCTCGCGGATGATAGAATCGACGACCTGCCGGTCCATTGAGCCGTACGGGTTCCATGACGGAACGATTACCAGAACCCCCCCACATAAGCGGAAGTCCCGAGCGTGCTAGAAATCATCAAACTGGGCGGCTGGATGATGCTACCCATCATTGTCTGTTCCATTCTTGCGATGGCGATCATCGGCGAACGGCTATGGTCCCTCCGGGCGCGGCGCATCATGCCGCCGGATTTGATCCCCAAGGTCTTTGATCTGCATCGCAATGCACGGCTGGACGCCGTGGAATTGCGCAACCTCAAAATCGGCTCCCCGCTGGGGGCCATCGTCGCGGCCGCCCTGAGTGGCCAGCCCCGAGGCCATGAGGCCATGAAGGAAACGGTCGAGCAAGCCGGCCGTCAGGTCGTGCATGAGCTGGAGCGCTACCTCAATACCCTCGGGACGATCGCGTCGGTCTCACCCTATCTGGGTCTCCTCGGCAGTGTTCTCGGCATGATGAAAGTCTTTGCCACGTTCTCGGCAGGTGGCAGCGAAATCGCTAACCCGGCACGGCTGGCGGGCGGCATTTCGGAAATCCTCATCGCGACGGCCGCGGGACTTGCAGTCGCGATTCCCAGCCTGATCTTCTACCGCTACTTCCAGGGCAAGGTCGCCGAGCTGACGGTGCGGATGGAAGAGGAAGCCGTCCAGATGATCGAAGCGCTGAGCATCGCGCCACAGGACAGACTTCAGGAACCGCCATGAATTTCCGCCCGCGTCATCGCGACCCGCCCGAACTGAATCTCATCCCGATGATCGACGTGCTCATCGTGCTGCTGATCTTCCTGGTGCTGACCACCACGTTCAGCCGGGAAGCGCAGCTGCATATCCGTCTGCCCGAAGCGGCGGGTGCCAATGGCGCACCGGGCGCGACAACTACCGGGCTACAGGTCATCATCAACCCGCAAGGCCAGTACCGCATCAATCAACAGGACCTGCCGGACACCCGCTTGGCCACCGTCAAACAGGCGCTCAAGGACGCCGCGGGTGAAAACCCAGACCCGCTCATTGTCATTGATGCCGACCGCAATACGACCCATCAGTCGGTGATCACCGTTCTCGATGCCGCCGGACAGTTGGGCTACCAGCAGGTGAGTTTCGCGGCGGAAGATGCCCCGGCCGAATGATGCCGCCGTGAGTTTGCAGCGATCCGCCAGCAACTGGCTACAGTCCCGATGGTACGGCCAGCGGGACCCCGGCCTTCTGCTGCGCAGCCTCGAAAGCATTTTTCGCAAGGCCGTTACCCTGCGTCAGGCTGCCTACCTTGGCGGCAAAAAGCCCATCGAACGCCTGCCCGTGCCGGTCATCGTCGTCGGCAACCTCACTGTGGGTGGCACCGGCAAAACGCCTCTGACCCTCTGGCTGGCTGACTTTCTCAAACAACAGGGCTACCGCCCCGGCATCGTCAGTCGCGGCTATGGCGGCCGCAAACACCGGCAGCCGCTGATCGTCGGAACGGATACCACGGCGGAAGAGGCCGGCGATGAACCGGTCCTGATGGCCCATCACTCCGGCTGCCCGGTGTGCGTGTTCCCGCAAAGGGCCGAAGCCGCCCGCGCCCTTTTGGCCGCCACCGACTGCAATCTCATCCTCGCCGATGACGGGCTCCAGCATTACGCGTTGGGCCGTGATATCGAGATCGCCGTGGTCGATGGCGTGCGCGGCTTCGGTAATGGCCATTGCCTGCCCGCCGGTCCCCTGCGCGAGCCACCCGAGCGGCTGGCAAGCGTCGATCTGGTGGTCCATTCCGGCACCGGCCCTGCCGGCAGCCTGGTCATGACGCTGCTTGGCGATACCGCCGTCAACCTTCTCGACCCCGGACAACGCCGCCCCTTGGCGAGTTTTGCCGGTCAACGGGCCCACGCCATTGCCGGTATCGGCCACCCGCAACGCTTCTTCGAGCACCTGCGGGAATATGGACTGACGCTTGAACCCCGCGTCTTCCCCGATCATCATGCCTACCGGCGTGACGATCTGGCCTTCGCCGGTACCGCATCAGTGCTGATGACCGAGAAGGACGCCGTCAAATGCCAGGGTTTCTCCGCGCCCAATCTCTGGTACGTGCCGGTTGCCGCCCGCTTGCCCGCCGGCTTCGGCGAACAATTACTCACTCAACTCAGGACTAAAACCCATGGACAAGAAACTGCTTGAAATACTGGTATGCCCCGTCTGCAAGGGCGATCTCATCTACAAGAAGGACGAACAGGAGCTGATCTGCAAGGCCGACCGCCTGGCGTATCCCATCCGCGACGGCATTCCCGTCATGCTGGAAAACGATGCCCGCCGTATCAGCCTGGAGGAATACGACGCGCTGCCGAAGAAAACTCAGTTGGTCGGATAAGGCATGAGCGGGGTCAAGATCGTCATCCCTGCCCGGCACGGTTCCAGCCGCCTGCCGGGCAAGCCGCTGCTGAATATCGCCGGCAAACCGATGATCGTCCACGTTTGCGAGCGGGCGCTGGAGGCCGGCAAGGAGGTGTATGTCGCCACCGATGACGAACGCATCAGCGCCGCCGTGGCAGGATTGCCCGTCACCGCCGTCATGACCCGCGAGGATCACGGCAGCGGCACCGAGCGCATCGCCGAAGTGGCGGATCAATTGGGCTGGCCGGATGACACCCTCGTCGTCAACCTGCAAGGCGACGAACCGCTGATGCAGCCGGAACTGATCCGTCAACTTGCCGAAACCCTGGCGACCGAGGCCAGCGCGGAGATAGCCACCCTCGCCGCACCCATCGAAGACCCGGCGGACGTCTTCGATCCCCATGCCGTCAAGGTCGTACTCGACCGCCACGGCCATGCCCTCTATTTCAGCCGTGCCCCCATCCCGTGGCACCGGGAGAGCTTTGCTCAGACCGACAGGGCGGCAGCGGCCGATTTTCCCTGGCTGCGGCATATCGGCATTTACGCCTACACCGCCGGCTTTCTTCGCCGTTATGTAAACTGGCCCGCCTCGCGGCTGGAATCCGTCGAAGCCCTGGAACAGCTCCGTATCCTCTGGCAAGGCGAACGCATCCGGGTATTGACGGTGGCATCCGCACCGCATGCCGGTGTGGATACGGAGGCGGATTTAAGGAGGGT
>JAJRDJ010000439.1 GCA_028678445.1 Methylococcaceae bacterium | reverse complement strand
TGCCCGTCCGTGCCACTCGCACGGCCGGGCAGCCCGCAGACCAGACAAAAAACCAAAGTCCAGACGTCAGGTTACAGCGCCGGTAATACCGGAGGCAGACATGTCCACCACAGTGACGAGCAAGGGCCAGGTTACCATCCCCAAGCCGGTTCGTGACTTGCTGGGAATCACCCCTGGGGTCGCGGTCGAATTCAACTTGGAGCCAGACGGGCGGGTTGTGCTGACCAAGGCAGGTAGCAAGCGGCGCCCGCCGAGCCGCTTCGCACGGCTGCGGGGGGCCGCCGGCAAGGGAATGAGCACGGACCAGATCATGCGTCTGACCCGTGGCACCGACTGAGCCAATCCCATGACGCTGGTGGATACCAACGTCCTGCTTGATCTTGCCACTGATGACCCACGATGGGCGGATTGGTCCATCCAGCAATTGGATGCCGCCGCCATGCGCGGGCCGCTGATTGTGAATGAGATCAGCTATGCGGAGTTGTCGGTACGCTTTGCCAGGATCGAGGACGTGGACCGGTTCCTGGCCACTGGCGGCTTCACCATGGCGGCCACACCGCGGGAGGCATTGTTCCTGGCTGGCAAGGCCTTTCAATCCTATCATGCCCGTGGCGGGACACGAACTGGGGTGTTACCCGACTTTCTGATCGGCGCGCATGCGGCCGTGAGGGAGTTGCCGTTGCTGACGCGTGATCTCGGGCGGTATCCGACTTACTTTCCGACGGTCGCCCTGATTGTCCCAGGATCAGGATAGCCTCGGTCAGAGACCAACTGTAATCAGCCGATGAGGCCAGTCAGGTCGCCGAAGCATGCCAACCCCGACAGCCCGGGTGGAATTTCCGGTAGGGTCAGGGGGAGGGCATCTGCGTCGCATCTTGGTGGTTTATACTCGAAATCGGAATGACCCCCGCACGCACTTGGCTCGGCAAATATGCGCGAAACCGCCGGCCGATTCAACGAACCGGCACCATCAATGCGCATCCCATCCTGGATGGTTTGCATCATCAATACGTCCGGATTTACCTTTTGGTAGGGACAGGTGCCAGGACACATTTCTCCCACAGGCGGCCGGACCGGTAGGGCGGCAGACCGGCTCTCAACATCGGGCCGACGGAAATGGACGCAGTGCAAGGTGGACAGATTGCGCGGCACTATGACCTCGGCCATCTGGAAGGTCTGGTGCAGTTAGCGACCGGCCTTACGCTCAATCTCAAGCCGCTGTTCAGCGCCGACGCGTAGCTCGGCAAGCCATTTGGACAGGTCCTCTGGATTGATCAGGACGTTGGGTTCGCCCGCTTTGCGGACTGCCAGTTTCTCTCGCGTCTCCATCAATCCGATCGTCGGGGGATGCATCGCAAGATGAACCGTCACTGGCTGAGCGGCGTGCTTCACAAGTGTGCGGACCCGATCGACGCTCGCGATGTAGGCTTCGACCTGCTTCGAATCCTTGACGGCATTAAGGCCAAATCCGCCGATGGTGATGGCGCGATATGTGCCGATGCCGTCCTTCACGTCGAACACGTAGGATGCAGTGCCGAGCGTATGGCCGGGGGTTTCCAGAACCGTAAATGTATTCCCACCAAAGCGAATGGCGTCACCGCCCTTCACCGTGATCTCAGACGCGATCATCGACCAGCGCCGTGGCGTGGCCTCCGACGCGCGCGCGGTTTCAATCGCTTCGTCCCAGCCGGCTTTCGTCATCACGAATCTCGCGTTGGGCAACAGTGGCTTCAGCTTGCTGGCCCCGCCGACATGGTCGAAGTGGCCGTGTGTCATGATGACGTATTTGATGTCGGAGAGCGTGATGCCAGCCTTGCCGAGGTTTGCGATCAGGTGACCGACATGAGGTTCGTGCAGCGTATCTATCAGGACGACGCCATCGTCGGTTCGGATCGCCCATGCGGACACCCAGCACACGCCGACAAAATAGACGTTGTCGAATGCCTTCCAGGGTTCGATGTACTGCATCCTCGGATCCATGATCCAGCGGCCCAGATCCGGCGGCATCTTTCCCGTGTTCAGAAAATCATCGAAGCGCGCCATGATGTCCTTGGAGGGCGGGCAACCTTCCATCGGTTGCGCAACGAGTGCGCCGGGGTGAGCCGTCACGAGCAGGACCGCGAGGGCGCATGCACTGATGATGTGAGACAAAGACGGGCGAACCATAATCTATCTCCACATTGCTCGATCTGGATCACTCAAGGCGGGCTTTCTTCATCCGGTTCGGGCGAGAAGAACGAGGTAAACGGATACGAAAGTCGGATTCCGCCGAATGTCGCTTGAACGCAGGCGGAAACAAATATGAGCCGGCGCTTCCCGGATGACTGTCCTCGTCGAGGCAGGGTATCTGGCGCACAACGTGCTTTGCAACAGCGAAGCGACCGGGGATCGCCTGGAGCGTCGCCGACTGATCGAGGGGCGCTTCGGAGGTGACAATCCTGGCCCATACCCTAGCGCCCGGGCGCACCCGTCCTGCTGGGCCCCAACAACCCATCAGCAATGCCGCCAATCCTCAAAACATCGGGCCGGCAGTGGCGGCCGAAAGGCCGCAATGGCCTCCAAGATGGCCTGGAATTGCCCGCGCGGTACCATGACCTCGGCTATCTGGAAGGTTATCGCGCACGCATCAGCTTCGGTCACTGGCCGACCACGCCAATACGCCAGCGGAGCCGACGTGATGCTGTGCCTACTGGAAACTCCATCCGAGCTGACGTGGGCAGCATGATAAGGTAATCTGAACCGCATCATGGGCTGGTTGCGGTTAATTGCGGACCTGCTGCGCGGGTTGTTCAAGTTGC
>JAJRDJ010000438.1 GCA_028678445.1 Methylococcaceae bacterium | reverse complement strand
TCGACCGGTACGCTGTTGTTCAAGTTCGCCACTCTGGCTTGCAGCAATTTCCCAGCCTGATCTCGATTGCAAATCAGCATGACCTCGCACTGGGCTAAAATGGTATTTTTTGGGGCTTGTGCTGCCTCCATTCGCCGACACCCGTTTCGATGAAACGCCTGAAGCCCCATGCTTTGTACCTGCTGATCCTGCTGTTCGCCGGGTGGTGTTTCGTGCAGTTCCGTGCCGATTTCGCCAAACTATCGCTTGAGCCCGTGCTGGCCGCGCCACATCTGATTGTGGTGGGGGCCTTATTGTCCCTGTTCAATTATGGCTTGCGCATCATCCGCTGGCGCGCCTACCTCGGCCATTTGGGTCATGTGCTGACATACCGCTTCGCCGCACTGACCTTCACCGCCGGTTTCGCCTTCACCCTTTCGCCCGGCAAGGTCGGGGAAATGGCACGGGCCCGTTATTACCGCGGGTTGGGTATCCCGTTCAGCCACGTCGCCGCCGCGTTCTTCATGGAACGGCTCATGGATCTTCTGGCGATGGTGACGGTGGCTTTGCTGGCGGTCGCCACGCTGTCGGCCAGCTATCAATGGTTGTTGTGGGGAACCGTCGCGGCCATGGGCGCCCTGTTGTTCCTGCTGGCCGTGCTGCCTTGGACCCGCCTCGAAAGGTGGATCGCAAGGAGTCCTGTCATCCCGGGACTATTCAGAAAGGCCGGTGGCGGGGTCTGCCGGACCTTCGATTCGGCTCGTGCCTTGCTCCGGCCCGATATGCTGATCGGCGGCTTCCTCCTCGGCGTCCTTGCCTGGGGTGCCGAAGGGGTGGGCCTCAAGGTGATTAGCGCCATGACGCCGGCCGTGACTCTCGAATTATCCGCCGCGCTGGGCATTTATTCGGTGGCCATTATCGTGGGCGCCCTGTCGTTTCTGCCCGGCGGGCTGGGCAGTACCGAAGCGGTCATGGTGGCCTTGCTGGTCGCCGCCGGTTATCCGATGGCCGATGCACTGTTGCTGACCCTCGTTTGCCGCTTGCTGACCCTGTGGCTAGCCGTGGGTCTCGGCTGGCTGTCCGTGCTGGTGCTGCGCCGCGAACTGGCGGCTGGGGCTTCAGGCATTACGCCACTTACCCCAATAACAATGAAGAATGACATGCCTGACTCCCCTCTTCCTCTCTGTGTCGATCTCGATGGCACACTGATCCACAGCGATTTGTTACTGGAGTCGTTCTTGCTCCTGGTCAAGCGGAACCCGCTGTACTTTTTCCGGGTACCGTTCTGGCTCTTGCAAGGCAAGGCGGTTATGAAGGCTGAAATTGCCCGCCGCGTGACACTACAGGCCGCTACCCTGCCCTATCACCAGGAGCTGCTGGCCTGGCTGGTCAAGAGCAAGGCCGCGGGCAAGCCCCTCTGGCTGGGTACCGCGTCGAACGAGAAACTGGCCCAGGCGGTGGCGGATCACTTGGGGATTTTCGATGGCGTCCTGGCCAGCGATGGACGGCACAATCTGTCTGGCACCCACAAGGCTGCCCGGCTTGTGGAGCGCTTTGGCGAAAAGGGCTTCGATTATTGCGGTAATGAGGGCAAGGATCTTGCCATCTGGAAGCATTCACGCGGCGCGATCGTTGTGCATGGCGGCGCCGCGCTGGAAGCGCAGGCGGGCAAGGTGGCTAAGCTCCTCAAGGTGTTTCCCTCGAGAGGCAATCGGCTCCACTCGGTTTTTCGGGCGCTGAGGCCGCACCAATGGGCCAAAAATGTGCTGATCTTTGTGCCGCTACTGACCGCGCATCGCCTGGGCGAAACGGGGGCGCTGATGGCGGCTTGCTGGGCCTTCCTGGCGTTCGGGCTGTGTGCCTCCTCGGTCTATCTGCTTAATGACATGCTGGATCTGGAGGCGGACCGTCTGCATCCCCGCAAATCGAAGCGGCCTTTCGCCGCCGGTCAGGTTTCGCTGTGGTATGGATTTGCGTTGACGCCGCTGCTGCTGGTGGCGGCCTTTGCCATTGCCCTGAGCTTGCCGGTTGCATTTCTCGTCTGTCTCGCCGGGTACTACGTTCTGACCCTGGCTTATTCGTTTTATCTCAAGCGCGCGCTGTTGCTCGACACGATTTCCCTGGCCGCGTTGTATACCTCGCGCATTGTCGCCGGCGCGGCGGCGGTGTCGGTGACTCTTTCCTTCTGGCTGCTGCTGTTTTCAGTGTTCCTGTTCCTGAGTCTGGCCCTGGTCAAGCGTTATGCGGAGCTGGAGGCCATGCGGCGCCGGAAACAACTCAAGGCGGCCGGACGCGGTTACCATATTGAGGATCTGCCGGTGCTGCAGAGCTTCGGGGCGGCGGCGGGTTATCTGAGTGTTCTCGTCCTCGCGCTCTATATCAATTCGCCGGACGTGGCCGCGATGTATAAAAATCCGAAGGTAATCTGGTTCCTCTGTGCCCTCATGCTGTACTGGATCAGCCGGATCTGGATGAAAACCCACCGGGGCGAGATGCATGACGACCCGGTGATTTTCGCTCTGCGTGACCGGGTCAGCCTGGGCATCGGTCTGTTGGCGGCGATAACGGTGGTGGTGGCAAGCTGACATGAATACCTCCGACGTCTTGTCCTGGGGCCGAGTAAAACGGGTTCCGCAATGGCTCACCGTGGTTAACGACCGGCATGCGCCCTTGCCGCCGCTCCCGCCAGGAGTCAGCTCGATGCTCCCTTTCGGTATTGGCCGCAGCTATGGCGACAGTTGCCTCAATGAAAACGGGGAATTGCTGCTGACGCGCGCCTTGGACCGATTCATCAGTTTCGACCCGGAAACCGGCGAGCTGGTTTGCGAAAGCGGCGTCCTGCTGGCCGACATCCTGCGGCTCTTCGTAGCGCAAGGCTGGTTCCTGCCGGCCACGCCGGGCACCCGCTACATCACGCTCGGCGGAGCGATCGCCAACGATGTCCATGGCAAGAACCACCATTATGCCGGCACCTTAGGCGCCCATATCCAGCGCTTCGAGATCCTCCGTTCCGATGGGAGCCGCCGCGTGTGTTCACGCGAAGAAAATGCGCCCCTATTTGCCGCCACCGTTGGCGGGCTGGGACTCACCGGGCTGATCACCTGGGCAGCGTTGCGGCTGCGGCGGGTCGCCAATCCCTGGATGGACGCGGAAACCATCCGCTTTCCGAATCTGGATGGTTTCTTTGAAGTCTGCGCCGAATCGGACCGGGACTATGAACACACAGTAGCCTGGATCGACTGCTCGGGTCGCGGCAAGCACCTCGGGCGCGGTCTGTTCATGCGCGGCAATCACGCGCCGGCCAGCGCCACGCCGGGTCATTACCGCTCTCGAGAGGTGACGTTCCCTGTGGTCCCCCCCGTGTCGCTGGTCAATTCCTTGTCCTTACGCGCCTTCAATACGCTTTATTATCACAAGCAATTCGCAATGCGGACACGGGGTTTGCAGCACTACGAACCGTTCTTTTATCCGCTGGACGGGCTCCTTGAATGGAGCCGCATGTACGGCCCACAGGGCTTCTATCAGTACCAGTGCGCGATCCCGATGGCGGCGGGGCGTGAAGCCACGACGCAACTGCTCGATGAAATCGGCCGCAGCGGGCTGGGTTCCTTCCTGGCGGTGCTGAAACTGTTCGGTACGCAGACCTCACCGGGACTTTTGTCTTTCCCTCTGCACGGCATCACGCTGGCGCTGGATTTCCCGAATCGGGGCGAGAAACTTCATCGGCTGTTTGAGCGGCTGGACGCCCTCGTGGCCGAAGCCGGCGGGCGCTTGTA
>JAJRDJ010000437.1 GCA_028678445.1 Methylococcaceae bacterium | reverse complement strand
TACCGGTTCTGGCCTGATGTATGTCGATTAGGCCTAACATGAGCGCAACCCATCGTGTGGACTGCGCTCATGTTTGGCGTGGTCTATAATGCACGGCTATGTTTCTTTCGGCTAGGCCAACATTTTTTCTGGGTTCCGGACGATGTCAGTCCGATCCTGAAGTTTCCGCGGGCCTGGCGCCACAAAGAGCCGTGTCATCACCCTCCATGATCCCCAATGACTTTCGACTACTCTCAGGAGTACCCGCCTTGCGGCTACCGCCGGTAGTGCGGTACGTGCCCATACACATACAGGGGTGTTCAGCAAGTCGTACTGCCCTTGCCCCTGGCGTGTTCCGCGCAAAGTTAACCCGATCCGCCGCATGATGGTTCCGCCGGTTTTCCCTCTCCATGTCCAGCCAGCAGCCGAATGCCCCTCCAATGCCGGTGTATCGAAGCATGGCTAACGGCAGAAGAATGGGTGATGGCGAGGAAACCCTGCAATGGAGTCTGGTGCTGGGTACCGTCGGGGTTGTGTTTGGTGATATTGCCACGAGTCCGCTTTACGCCATGCGCGTGGCTTTCGGTGGAGTGAATGCCCTGAGCCCTACGCCGGTGCACGTTCTTGGCATTTTGTCCCTGGTATTCTGGACTTTGGTCATTGTCGTCGGACTCAAGTACGCTCTCTTGATCATGAGAGCCGACAACAAGGGCGAGGGCGGCATCATGGCTCTGATGTCCCTGGTGCTCAGAGCAGCCTCCGGTAACCGGCTCCGCTGGCACAAGGTGATCGTGACGATCGGCCTCATGGGCACGGCCCTTTTCTTCGGTGACGCCGTGATCGCGCCGGCGATCTCAGTGATGAGCGCGGTTGAGGGCTTGAAAGTCGTGGCACCGGTCCTGAAACCGCTGATTATTCCGGTAACCCTGACCATCCTGATGGCCCTTTTTCTGCTTCAACGCCGGGGCACGGCCTTTATTGGCGGGCTCTTTAGTCCCATCATGATGACGTGGCTGGTGGTGATTGCCTATCTGGGCGTTCTGAGCATCCTGAAGACGCCTGCCATTCTCCAATCGCTTCACCCCATTCATGCTCTGCAATTTCTGGTGGAGGAGACCAGCGCGCACTCCCTGGTGGTGTTTGGCGCCGTGGTGCTGGTTGTTACCGGGGCCGAGGCGCTCTATGCCGACATGGGGCACTTTGGCATAAAACCTATCCGGCTGGCGTGGTTTGGTCTGGTCTTTCCGGCGCTGGTGCTGAATTATCTGGGACAGGGTGCCTTGCTGATGCGTGATCCCTCGGCGGCCAGCAACCCCTTTTATTTGCTGGGTCCCGCCTGGAGTGTGGTGCCGCTATTGGGGCTTGCGACTCTCGCGACCATCATCGCCTCGCAGGCCGTGATTTCCGGGGCATTTTCGCTGGCCGCCCAAGCCGTGCAATTGGGGTATTTGCCCCGGTTTGCCGTCCGGCATACCTCGGAGGGCAAGTTCGGTCAGATTTATGTGCCGTTCGTGAATTGGGTGATGGCGTTCTGCGTGGCGGCGCTGGTACTGAGCTTCAGTTCTTCCTCGCGCCTGGCAGCCGCCTATGGGATTGCCGTGACAGGCACGATGGTGGTCACCACCCTGCTTGCTTTTGGCGTG
This sequence comes from Methylococcaceae bacterium, assembly GCA_028678445.1. Lineage (GTDB taxonomy): Bacteria > Pseudomonadota > Gammaproteobacteria > Methylococcales > Methylococcaceae > UBA6136. The sequence goes on along the minus strand of JAJRDJ010000437.1, from coordinate 1,468 downwards.
CTGAGACGTATCTGGCACCTGAGCCTGATACTGACCGGTCTGGTGCTGGGGACCTTTCTGTGTATTGATCTTGCGTTCCTGACGGCGAACTTTACCAAACTGCACCAGGGTGGCTGGGTATCACTGGTGATCGGAGGGGCGGTATACATTGTGCTGTCAACCTGGAAGCGGGGGAGGGAATTGTTGCTGGCCCGCATCAACACCAAGGGTATGCCGCTCGAGGACCTGGTATCACGACTGAGTCATAAGTCATTGCCACGGGTTCCGGGTAGCGCCATTTACCTGACGGCCTCACGATACGGCGCGCCCAAGGCTTTGTTGCACAACATGACCATTAACAAGGTGCTTCACGAGCAGGTCGTTATCCTGACTGTTGTTACCCGGGACGAGCCCTGGGTGCCGCTGGATGCCAGGGTGAAGATCCGGCATTATGGCGGAGAAATCTATCGGGTGCGCATTTACTATGGCTTCAACCAGGAACCGAATATTCCGGATAGCCTCGCCTTCTGCAAGACCATGGGCTTGTCCCTGGACATGACCGATACGTCTTTCTTTCTGGCCCGTGAGCACATGCTCTGCACCGCGCGCCCCGGGATGGCGCCATGGCGGGAGCGGCTGTTTATCCGCATGGCCATGAATGCCGAAAACGCCATGGTTTTCTGGCGGGTCCCGCCGGAACGGGTGGTTGAATTGGGACTGGTGGTGGAGCTTTAGCCTGTGGTTTGACCGTGGCTCCATGGCAGGATCGAATATGGGAAAGGCGGCTTATCGCAAAGAGGCCGGTTTGCCCGTTTCGCGGAAACGGCGGTAGTCCTCCAATACCTCTGCATGGTCGAAGGCCAGCGGGAAGGGTAGGGCATCGATGTCAACCGCGACGGCGTTTTTGGCATCGTCCGCAGCCGCCGGGATACCCTTGGCTTGAGCCACGTAGACGGCAGTCACAGTGTGGCCGCGTGCATCACGGGCGGGATCGGAATAAATGCCCAGCAGGGCCTTCAGTGTGACCTCCAGGCCCACTTCCTCCCTTGCTTCCCGCCGTGCGGCATTTTCCAGGGTTTCGCCCACATCCACGAAACCACCCGGAATGGCCCAGCCATGGGGCGGGTAAAGACGCTCGATCAGGACGATCGGGCGATGTGGCAAATCAATCAGCTCAATGATGGTGTCAGCAGCAATTTGGGGGGTGATGGGGCGGGCCATGAGCGTGTTCGAAGGGGTGAAGGGATGGGGTTACGATACGGTTTCGACCCCGCCATGACAAGCCGACACCTAAGGACCTAGGCTGGCCCGTGCCGGGTATTTCGATACCGGTACCCGCCCCAAGCCTAAATCCACGATAAAATAACGAACTTTTACGATTTACATTCAACGGCTCGCAAACCCATGACTATTGCCCTTTTAACCGAGCCTGCCGCATGCAACACATAGACACCGCTTTTGGCACGTCCTATTTAGTCGCGTTCCTGAT
>JAJRDJ010000436.1 GCA_028678445.1 Methylococcaceae bacterium | reverse complement strand
TGCTGTTGAGCGGTCAGCAATACGCGGCTCTGGATTCCCTCCAGTTGAAGACGCCACTGGCAACCGTCTTCACCTCCGCCGACATCCCGCTGATGGGCATGGTCGGGAACAATCAGATCAGCACCGCTGAAGAGCGCGGCCGGATGGCAAAGGCGCTGCAAGGCACGTGTTCTGACATCGAAGGCAAGAAGCTCTGCGATCTCTTCGGCATCGAGGCCTTCGTGCCGGCAAACGCAGCCGCCATCGAGCCCGCCATCACCCTTTGGAAACAGGGGATATAAGTGTTGCGTCACCTACGGATACATACCGCACTGGTCCTGGGACTCGCGTTCGCCGGCTGTGCGAGTCTGCCGGATAAAACCGTGCGCTTCCAGGGACTGTCGGATTGCCCCGCCCAAACCCCGGCGACACTGCTGGCGCGACAGCAGGAATTCGGTCCGGGCAGTTCGACGCATATGCTGCAATGCGCTTTGACGGTTGCCCGGGAATCCAGCGATCCGGCCCTGCGGCGTTCGGCTTTACCCAGCCGGCTAGCCTTGCATTTGGCTGAACGCGATGCCAATACCACGCAGAAGGAAGCGCTGGCCAACGAAGGCGTCAGCCTGGCCGAGCAGGCGCTCGCGCAAGGCGGTGGGAGCGATGGCGCGGTGCATTACTACCTCGCCGCCAACCTGGGCCTCGCCATCCATGATCACCCGCTGCAAGCCGCCGACAACCTGTCCCGGCTGGAGCAGGAACTCCAAAAAGCCATGCAGATATCTCCCGCCCTCGATGGCGGCGGGCCGCTTCGCCTGCTGGGCATGCTCTACCTGAAGGCACCACCCTGGCCGACCGGTATCGGCGATGGCGACAAGGCGCTCGATCTGCTCAAGCAGGCTACCGAAAAATATCCCGCCCATCCGCTCAATCACCTCTTTTATGCCCAGGCGCTCTGGGAGGTGGACGAACAGGGCGTGCAAGCAAAATCCGTACTGGCCACTGGACGAGAAAAACTGAAGACCGGACCCTGGGGCTACAACCGGGCAATCTGGAACCAGGAATTCAGCAATGTAGCCAAAGAACTGGGCGCATCGGCTTCCTGAGTCGCTGCTGCAGTTTTTCCACCGCTGACCGACCCATCCCGTGACTCACACAGTACCCCCATCCGCCGCGTCCAAAGCGGCCCACAAGGCCGTCCGCCACCTGCTCAGCCTACAAAAGCCACAAGGCGACTGGGAAGGCGAAATGGTCTGGTGCACCATGATTCTCGCGCAGGCCATTATTGTCCGCACCCTCGTGGGCCAGCCATACAGCGAAACCGAGCAACGCCAAATCGTCAGACATTTCACCGTGACGCAGGCCGCTGACGGCTCCTGGGGCATGCATCCCGAGTCACCCGGCTACGTCTTCTTTACGGCGCTAGCCTATGTGGCCCTGCGACTGCTGGGCCTGCCGGCCGCCAACCCGCTGCTGATCAAGGCCAGAAACTGGCTGCGGGCACAGCCCCTCGGGGTTAAGGGCATCCCGACCTGGGGCAAATTCTGGCTGGCCATCCTGGGACTCTACGAATACCGGGGCCTCAACTCGATACCGCCCGAACTGTTCCTGCTGCCCGAGTGGTTGCCGATCCATCCGCGCCGATTTTATTGTCATACCCGACTGATTTATCTGGGGATCGCCTATATCGCCGGTCAGCGCTATCAGGCGACACTGCCGAAACCGCTCTTGAGGGATCTGCGGGAGGAACTTTATGGCGAGCCTTACGGAAACATCGACTTCCCGTCCTTGCGGCATACCCTCGCGCCCGGGGACGTGTATGTGCCGATCAGCCCATTATTGCGCAGAATTTACGATGGGTTGTCCCTGTTCGAGCGCTGGCATGGCAAGCGGCTGCGAGAAAAGGCGCTCAAAGCCTGCTTCGAGCGCATCCTCTACGAACAGCGAACCACACGCTATCAGGGGATTTCCCCAGTCAACGGCTTGTTGAACACGCTGGCCATTTTCATTAACAACCCCCAGCATCCCGATCTCGCGCCGAGTCTCGCCGGTGTGGAAGCCTGGCGTTGGGAGGATGAGGCCGAAGGCTTGCGCTATGTCGGTGCACGATCCAATACCTGGGATACCGGCTTCGTCCTGCAGGCGCTGGCGCCCTTACCCGAACCCGATGCCGGCATCCGTGACGCCGTGGCCAGAGCCCAGCATTTTCTTGAAGGCGCGCAGATCGTCGAGGAAATACCGGATCACCAGCAAGGATGGCGCGATCCCGCCGTGGGCGGGTGGTGTTTTTCCGATGGCCAGCACCGGTGGCCGGTCAGCGATTGCACCGCCGAAGCCTTGAGTGGCTTGCTGGCCATTTACGAACGCCCCGGCTATTCGGAACTCCCCCGGTTCTCCGCGGAACGTCTGCGGCAGGGAGTGGAGTTTATCTTGTCCCGGCAAAATGCCGATGGCGGCTTCGGCACCTATGAACGGCGCCGCGCCGGCAAGCTGCTGGAACTCATCAACCCCTCCGAGATGTTTGGACAATGCATGACGGAACTCTCGTACATCGAATGCACCGCCTCTTCGCTCGCCGCGCTCTGCCACTATCGCCAGCATTACCCTGACCTGCCGGGCGGGGCCATCGATACAGCGACGATAAAAGCCCTCGCCCTCTTACGCAAAAGTCAATTACCGGATGGTTCCTGGCCGGGTTTCTGGGGTATTAATTACACCTATGCCATCTTCCATGTCGCCAAGGGCTTCCGCCTGGCGGGCATACAGCCGGACGATCCAGCCCTGCTGCGAGCAGCCCAATGGCTGAAGAGCAAGCAGCGGGCGGACGGGGGCTGGAGCGAGCATTACACCAGTTGTCTTGAAAGTCGCTACATCGAACATCCGGAGACCCAGGCGGTGATGACCAGTTGGGCCCTTCTGGCCTTGCTGGAAATTCTTCCCGCCGATGATGAAGCCACTGCGCGGGGCATTCTGTGGCTTTTAAGCAAACAACAAAGCGATGGAGGTTGGGCTAGACAAGCAGTGAATGGTGTGTTTTTCGGCGCAGCCATGCTGGATTACCGTCTTTACCACACATACTTTCCAGTTTGGGCCCTGACAAGGTATACTAATTGTCAGGAGCGCCTATAATGTTGCGGAAATTCGACATTTGTTGCATGCTTTGTCTCACGCGACTGAGCTTCAATCAAGCCACCCGTTCAGGCACTCAATCAATCGGCTGAAGGGTCAATCTTACAACCATGGGAATGTGCGATTTGCGATGGCTCGCATCCCGGGATGCAAATCATTATATGGGGAATACCGAGTTGATGGAAACACATGCAATGAACCAGAGGGACGTTGACGTCCTGATCGCGGGTGGCGGTGTGGCGGGTGCGGCGGCGGCCGCAGCGCTGTCACCACTGGGTCTCAACGTGCTTATTATTGAGCCGAAGTCCTCCCATGGACGCCGACTGGCGGGCGAGTTGATTCACCCGCCGGGCATCGATGGCCTGAAGGAGTTGGGTTTGCTCGATGGTGACTCGGGCATCGGCGCCGAAATCCGCGGATTCTCGATCTACCCTTACTCGCCGGAACAGGATAATGTCGAATCCATCACCCTGCCCTACAGTGAGGTGGAAGGGCTGACCCACGGCGGCATGGCCATCGAGCATGAGACGCTGAAGGATCACCTGTTGGAAAAAGTCCGGCACTTCCCCGGGGTGGAAGTCTGGATGGGCGGACGCATCACCCGCATCGAGGAAACGGCAGATAGCCAGGATTACGCCGCAATCGTCACGGACGAGACCGGGGATACCCGCATCAGCGCCCGCCTCATCATTGGAGCCGACGGCGCCATGTCCCAGGTGCGCAAGCTGACCGGCATCCCGCACGAAACCCACCGCTATTCCGGCATGATGGGCGTGGAGGTCGCGGACACCCATCTGCCCACTCGCGAGCATGGCAACATTTTCCTCAATCCCCTCGGTATTTCTTACGCCTACAGTGTGTGCGAGGGCAAGGCGCGGGTCATGTTCGAGATCCTACGCGGCGACGATCCCAAGGAATCGATCCGCGAGCATCTGAAATGCTTCCCGGGCAAATTCCGCGAGGATATCGAAAAAGCCATGGCGGAAGCCAAACCCCTGGCGGCGGCCAATTATCGAATTGTGCCGCAGAACAATGTCA
>JAJRDJ010000435.1 GCA_028678445.1 Methylococcaceae bacterium | reverse complement strand
TTAAACCAGTGTGCCCCGCTTGTACTGGCGAAAAAGAGGATCTGGCCGGGGCTGATTTGCGCCGCATGAATCTCAATGGGAGAAATCTCGAGTGTGCCAATATGGAGGGCGCCAATCTCAGTAGGTCCAGCCTAATAAAAGCGAATCTGAGAGGGGCGACGCTCAGTAAAGCCGATATGGGCCGCACTCAACTAATGGGGGCAAACCTGGAGTGCGCCACAATGACAGGCGCGAATCTGAAAGGAGCAAAGCTTCAGGGCGCCAACCTTCAAGAGGTCGATTTGACCGACGCCGATTTACATAGCGCAAACTTTGCGGGCGCCAATCTGAGTTACGCGACATTGAGCGGAGCGGACATGGCGCGTTCCGTATTGTCCAGCGCCAAAGTGCCGTATGCCCTATTGAAAAAAACCAAGTTTTACCGAGCCGTGGCCATTGCGGCTAATTTCTATGGCGCCGATCTTGAAGGGTCAGAGTTCACAAGAGCGGATTTCAGCTGGTCGAACTTAACCCAGGCCAATCTTAGCGGCGCGATCTTCCAGGGAACCCGATATGTGGGTGTCGAATTCAACTCCAGCCCGCCCTGATCCACCTGAAGCAACGAGCAGCGCGGCATGGGGGGATGCCTGTTCACATGGAGCCGGCGAGTTCTTATTCCCATTCGATCGTGGCGGGCGGCTTGCTGGAGATATCGTAGGTCACCCGCGAAATGCCCGGCACTTCGTTGATGATGCGGCGGGAAACGAGGTCCAGAAATTCATAGGGCAGGTGGGCCCAGCGGGCCGTCATGAAATCGATGGTTTCCACGGCACGGAGGGCGATGACGTAATCGTAGCGACGACCGTCACCCATCACCCCGACGGACTTGACCGGCAGGAATACGGCGAAGGCCTGGCTGGTTTTGTCGTAGAGGTCGTGCCGGTAGAGCTCCTCGATGAATATCGCATCGGCCTGGCGCAATAGCTCGGCGTACGTTTTTTTGACTTCGCCCAGAATCCGCACGCCCAAACCGGGACCGGGGAATGGATGGCGGAGGATCATCTCCGAAGGCAGGCCCAATTCCAGCCCCAGCTTCCGGACCTCATCCTTGAACAGCTCCCGCAATGGCTCGACCAGCTTGAGCTTCATGTGCGCGGGCAGGCCGCCGACGTTGTGATGGGATTTGATGACATGGGCCTTTCCGGTCTTGGAGCCGGCCGATTCGATAACGTCGGGATAAATCGTACCCTGGGCCAGCCAGCGCGCATCGGCCAGCTTAGCGGCTTCCTCGTCGAAAATCTCGACGAACAGACGACCGATGATCTTGCGCTTCTGTTCGGGGTCGGTAATGCCCTGTAATTCCGCCAAATAGCGCGCCTCCGCATCGACCCGGATGACCCGGACGCCCATATGCCGGGCAAAGGTCGCCATCACCTGGTCACCCTCGCTCAGCCGCAACAGGCCCGTATCGACGAAGACACAGGTCAGCCGCTCGCCTATGGCACGGTGCAGCAGGGCGGCCACGACGGAAGAGTCCACTCCGCCCGAAAGACCGAGAATGACCTCTTCGTCACCGAGACGGGTACGCAGATTCTCGATGCTGTCCTCGATGATGTTGCGGGTGTTCCACAAGGCCTCGCAGCCGCAGATTTCGATCACGAAACGGCTTAGCAGGCGGTGCCCCTGTTTCGTATGCGTGACTTCCGGGTGGAATTGCAGCGCATAGAACCGGCGTTCCTCATCCGCCATACCGGCGATGGGCGCGCTGCCGGTGGAGGCAATCAACTTGAAACCCGGCGGCAGGGCGGTGACCTGATCGCCATGACTCATCCACACATCCAGGAGGCCGTAACCCTCCGGCGAGGCATGATCCTCGATGTCGGTCAGCAGCCAGGAGTGGCCGTGCGCCCGGACCTGGGCATAACCGAACTCCCGATGCGCGCAGGCTTCGACCTTACCGCCCAGTTGTTCGGCCATGGTCTGCATGCCGTAACAGATGCCCAAAATGGGAACGCCAAGATCAAATACCACGCCCTGAGCCCGGGGCGTATGAACCTGGGTGACCGTTTCCGGCCCGCCCGAGAGGATGATGCCGCAGGGCGCGAATTCCCGGATGTAATCCTCGCTGCAGTCCCAAGGGTGGATTTCGCAATAGACGCCGATTTCCCGAACCCGGCGGGCGATCAGTTGCGTGTATTGCGAACCGAAATCCAGGATGAGGATTTTGTGGGCGTGGATGTTTTGCATGGTGGTTTCAATCAGAACGAGCGATGGGCAAAGCCGAACGCGCGCCCATCGGCGCTGGGCGAGCACAGGGGCCTACCCGCGCCATCAATCCATCGAATAATTCGGTGCTTCCTTGGTGATGGTGACGTCATGGACGTGGCTTTCCCGCATGCCGGCAAAGGTGACACGGACGAAGCACGCCTTGTTACGCAATTCCTCGATGGTCTGGCAACCGGTATAGCCCATGGCCGAGCGTACCCCGCCGACGAGCTGGTGCAGGATGGAGACCATCGTGCCTTTATAGGGCACCCGGCCTTCGATGCCTTCGGGCACCAGCTTTTCGGCTTCGGTGCTCTCCTGGAAATAGCGGTCGCTGGAGCCTTGCGATTGCGCCATGGCGCCGAGCGAGCCCATGCCACGGTAGGTCTTGTACGAGCGGCCCTGATACAGCTCGACCTCGCCGGGCGCCTCCTCGGTGCCGGCAAACAAGCCACCCAGCATGACGGCATGCGCACCGGCTGCGAGAGCCTTTGCCACGTCGCCGGAATAGCGGACACCGCCGTCGGCAATCAGCGGCACACCCGTGCCCGCCAGCGCCTCGGCGACATTGGCGACGGCGGTGATTTGCGGAATGCCGACACCGGCCACGATCCGGGTGGTGCAGATGGAGCCCGGACCAATACCGACCTTCACCGCGTCGGCACCGGCCTCGACCAGCGCCAGCGCCGCTTCCCCGGTGGCGATATTGCCGCCTATCACCTGGATTTTTGGAAACTGTGTCTTGACCCAGCGCACCCGGTCAAGTACGCCTTGCGAGTGGCCATGGGCCGTATCCACCACGATCACGTCGACGCCCGCGGCCGCCAGCGCCGCTACCCGTTCTTCCGTCCCCGCGCCGGTCCCCACGGCGGCGCCGACGCGCAGGCGCTCCTGCTCATCCTTGCAGGCCTGGGGGTAGTCGCGGGATTTCTGGATGTCCTTGACCGTGATCATGCCGCGCAACTGGAAATCATCATTGACCACCAGCACCTTTTCGATCCGGTGCTCATGCAACAGACGAATGGCCTCCTCCTTGCTGGCGCCTTCCTTGACCGTGACCAGCTTCTGCTTGGGGGTCATAGCTTTCGAAACCGGCTCGTCGAGGCGGGTTTCAAAGCGCAGATCGCGGCTGGTGACAATACCGACCAGCTCGCCACGGTCGACCACCGGCACGCCGGAGATACCCTTGGCGCGGGTCAGTTCGAGGACATCGCGGACCGTGGCGTCCGACGACACGGTAAACGGCTCCTTGATGACCCCGCTTTCGTACTTTTTGACCGCGCTGACCTCATGCGCCTGCCGCTCGGCGTTCATGTTCTTATGGATGATGCCCATGCCGCCTTCCTGGGCGATGGTGATCGCCAGCCGCGCCTCGGTCACGGTATCCATGGCGGCGGCAAGCAACGGAATGTTGAGGCTGATCTTGCGCGTGAGCTGCGTCCGGAGGCTCACATCCCGCGGCAGGACGCTCGAATGGGCCGGGACCAGAAGAACATCGTCAAAGGTAAGCGCTTCTTGAATTACACGCATGGACATATCCTGCCTGTCGGAAATCTGAAGGAATATAGGGTATCACCTGCCTTCGAACAAGGTGCGGGAGAGGCGAACGCAGCGAGCGGCTCCCGACTCATTCCAGAGACTGTCCGGCCTTTTGAAGAATCTCCCGGTAGGCGTCGGACTGCCTATACAGCGCCTCGCCGGACGGTATGCCCGTTTCTTTGCGGGCCAGCGAGAAGAAATATTCCATCATCGCCGCCTCGATGATCGCGTCAAAAAAGGCCGCCTTGATGGCCCAGGCGAAAACACCCGCGAACACCCATGGCCAGAAGCTGAAGTTGATGGGAATACCCTCCACCAGAATCCCGATACCGGCCAACAGTAGCGGGTAAAACCCCAGAAAGCCCAACCAGGAAAAGAGGGTGGCCGCGAGCCGGTTCTTGGTCATCCCGTCGAAGTGCTGCTCATGCACTGCCAGCCCCTCGGCGGCGGAGCGCCAGGGTTGGTCCGACCCGCTGAAAAAATGCCAGGCCAGCATGGTTTGGTGATTCATCGCGGAAAGCCGTTGCAGCATCAGATTCAGGTACTTTTTGACTCGCGGTTGATCGACAGCAAGGCGGTGACACGGATGAAAATCCGCCATGTCGCGCTGCGTCTGGCGGATGGCTTCATCCAGCGCAAAAAGCCCGGCGGTGCTGGGGAAGCAGGCGGCCGTCCGTTGCTTGCCGTAGCCGATCTGCGCCTTGCCCGTGGGCAGGGTGACTCCCCGCTCCTGATCGGCGAGGAGCGCGAGTTGCGGAACGTTAACCGCATTCAGCCAGGTGGGCCGGATCTTGTACATCAGATAGGCGAACAGCGCGAAACCGAAAACCGCGCCGATGGGGCCGAGCGAACTGGCATTCTTCGCCAGCGAAGCGAACCCCACCAGGGTTCCCGCGCCCGCCAGAGTGGCCAGCAGATAGCCGAGCGCAGCGCCCAGGCAGATCAGTAAGCGGTACAGGACATAGGCCATGGATTTTTCAATCGCCCTGACGGCGGCCAACAGATCAAAGTCCCACATAATCATCTCCTCGTGTTAGGGGTGTCGGTGCGGCGGGCTTGGGTCCGCTGCCGCGACCCGGACGT
>JAJRDJ010000075.1 GCA_028678445.1 Methylococcaceae bacterium | reverse complement strand
CTCTGCACCAGCTTTTCTGCGGCCCGCTTGGTGGCGCCCATCACATTGGTGGGCCGCACGGCCTTGTCGGTGGAGATCAGGACGAACTGCCGTACGCCCGCCACGAGAGCGGCCTCCGCCACGACCCGAGTGCCGATGACATTATTGCGCACCGCCTGTCGCGCCTGCGCCTGCAGCAACGGCACATGCTTGAACGCCGCTGCGTGGAAGATCACCTGGGGACGGGTCTGCTGCAAAGCGCGCTCGATAGCAACCGCGTCTGTGACATCCCCCAGCAACGCGGTCAGCCGCAGCGAGGGAAACGACTGCCGCAAGACTTGTTCGATGCGATAGAGATTGAATTCTGACTGTTCGAAGATGATCAACTCCTCTGGCGCATAGCGGGCGATCTGCTTGCAGAGCTCGGACCCGATCGAGCCGCCCCCCCCGGTCACCAGAATCCGGGCGCCCGCGATATGCGCCTGCACCGCTTGCCGTTCCAGCTGCACCGGGGTGCGGCCCAGCAGATCCTCGATGGAGACCTCGCGCAAATTGCCGAACATTTGTCCGGCCAGCAAGTCGTGCACCGAAGGCAAGGTAAGGAAGGGCAAGCCCGTACCTTCGCAAATTTCGACAATACGGCGCATTTCCCGATCGGTCGCGGAAGGCACCGCGATAAGGATGGCCTCGATCTCCAGCTGTTCGATGAGGACCGGAATCTGCTCGCATTGCCCACGGACCCGAACCCCGTGGATTTCACTGCCTTTTTTGGCGGGCTTGTCATCCACCAGCGCCACGGGCGTGAAGCGGGCATCCCGCTCCCGCAGGAGATCACGCACCAGCAATTCGGCGGCCCGCCCCGCTCCGACCACCAGGGTCCGTTGGCCCGTGGCCAGTGAGAGACTCTGATCCTTCCACATCCGGTAAATCAGCCGGGGGCCAGCCAGCAAGCAGCCCAGCAACATCATATACAGCGGCAGGACGGACCGCGGCACACCCTGAAGGCGGGTATACAGATATAAAGCCACGGCTATCAGGGTGGCGCCGACCACAACCGCTTTGCCGATACGAATCAAATCCGGGACCGAGGCAAAGCGCCACACGCCGCGATAAAGGCCGAGGCGAGAAAATACCAGCGCCTGGATGATCAAAACCCAGGGCAGTGCCGCCAATGCCGAATCGAGATACTCGGGCGGCGGAATTGACAAATTGAAACGCAACCAGTACGCCGCCAGCCAGGCCAGGGAGACCATGACCAGATCGTGCATGAAAACCAGGGAGCGTAGGCGCAGCTTGGAAGGGATCAAAAGAAGGAATCCTCAGGGTTGGCCGGCGCCAAGCCGGAAGGCCACCAGACAGAGCGGTAGATAGGCCATCGGCAACAGCAGCCAGTCCCATTGCGGATAGACCACGGCGGCACCCGCCAGCGGGAGCAGCCAGGCGACATTGATGGCCAGAACCCCCAGCGTGACCGGGCAGTGATTGCCCCAGCGCCGCGCGGCGTGCTGATAGGCGTGGCTGCGATGGGCATGGTACCAGCACTCGCCGCGCCACATGCGAATCACCAGCGTCAGGGTGGCATCGACCAGAAAGACCCCGGCCAGAATCAACCAGACCGCAAGGCTGAGCGATCCCTTAGTGGCGCTCCATAGGGCCAGCACTGCCAGCACGAAACCCAATACGCCGCTACCCACATCGCCCATGAAAATTTTGGCCGGCGGCCAGTTCCAGATTAGAAATCCCGCCGTGGCAGCAGCCAGGAAAAGAGCGACACAACCCTCCGGCGCCATAGGCCCGGTCGTCCATAGCGTCATCAGCCCGGCTGCCGCAACCGCGATGAAGATCGTCTCGCTTCCTGCGATACCGTCGATGCCATCCATGAAATTGAACAGATTGAGCAGCCAGACGATAAAGAAGACCCCGGCCAGATAGCCAAACCCACCGATGTGATGGGGCTGCCCGCCCAGATCAAGACGCTCCGGTCCGCCGATCCACCACAACGCCCATACCGCCGCCACCCCCTGAATCAGCAAACGCCAGCGGGCGGGCACATGGCCATGATCATCGAGAAACCCGATGGCGGACAGCGGCACCAAAGCCAACAGCGCCATGAGCAGCGGCAGGGGCAGAGTGCCGGCAACAGAGAGCCCGGCTAGCGCGAGTAGGAAGCAAACGACAATAGCCAACCCGCCCCCCCGGGGCGTGGGCCGCGCATGGGAACTGCGGGCATTGGGCAAATCCAGCAACCGTTGTGCGGCGTACCGTCTCACTTGCCACGTCAACAGCCAGGCCAGCAAGGTAACCAAACTAAGCCACAGGACGCTCTCCCCAACAGTCACAAAAGACGACACAAAATCACGACCCCTGAAACGACAAGAGGTCCATGATAATCGGAATCCGGTTAATTCATAAGGGATTGACTTGAGCAGGATCCTGTGGCGAGTCAGCCCGCCTCGTCATCGACAGGCAATTCTTCGACGCCTGCAGAGAGAATATCCCGGATATACCGAAACAACAGCCGCGCCGAACGGGGCGGTTGTCCGGTTCCGCGCTCATGCTGTGCATCACGCACCCATTGCCGCAATTTCTGACGTTCGGCTTCGGGATAGTCCCCGACGAATTCGTTCACCACAGCATCGCCTTCCGCCAGCATCCGGTCCCGCCAGCGCTCGCTCTGATGCTGCAAACGGACCAGCTCGGCGCTTTCTCCCTTGAGGGCGATCAGGCCGGCTCTGATCGGCTCGGCATCGAGATGCCTGATCAGCTTGCCAATGTACTTCCGTTGCCTTTGCAGCCCGCCATGCGCGGTGATGGACTGGCCGACCCGCACCGCTTCGAGCAGTGCCTCTGGTAAATCTAGCCGTGTGAGCTGATCGTCCGACAGTTCCAACAGCTCGGCGCCGAGATCCTGCATTGCCATGCTGTCCCGCTTGCGGCTTGATTTACTCGGGCCGCGGAAATTGAAATACTCCTCTTCGATCTCTTCCATGGGTTCTGCCGGTTGCGGGGTGG
>JAJRDJ010000074.1 GCA_028678445.1 Methylococcaceae bacterium | reverse complement strand
CTGGATCGGGTCAGTCCTCGGCTGGCTCTGATTCCGGCGGGCTATCTCAATCGGTTCGGGTTTCCGCATCCCGCCGTGATCGCCCGCTACCAGGCGCATCACATTGCGTTCATGACGGCAGGCGAAACCGGGGCCATCACCATCGATATTGGGGCGAACCCCGGCATGATCGTGCCGCTGGCATTTCGTCAGCAATCCCGGCATTACTGGATGATGCCGCAAGCCGCGGAGCCCAAGATCCTTCTACCGTAACTGGGCAATGGCTTGATGGCCGGCTTGCGTCCGGAATAACCGGCTACCGGACCTCGTAACAGTCTTGATGCCAAGCGATGGGCTTGTGGTTAGAATCCCAAATTGCCCTCAATCCTCTTTTCCGGCCATCATGCCCAAGCTGACCACGACCGAGCATAGCCGCGACAGCGCGGGCCTGACCTACGTTTATCCCGTCATTTCCCGCCGCTCCGGCGGCCTGTCCATCGGCATCAACCTCAACCCCAACAACGCCTGCAACTGGCGTTGCGTGTATTGCCAGGTGCCCGGGCTCACCCGCGGCGCGGCCCCGGAAATCGACTTGTTCCAGTTGGAAAACGAACTGCGGTATCTGCTGGATGAGATGACGAACGGAGATTTCTATGACCGCTATCAGTTATCACCGGAACAGCGCTCCATCCGCGATATCGCCATCTCCGGCAATGGCGAACCGACATCGTGTGCGCGGTTTGACTCCGTGATAGGCGTTATTGGGCAAATCGCCGCGGAGTTCGGCCTGCTGGGTAGGATCAGGCTGGTGCTGATCACCAATGGCAGCCAGATGCACAAGGCCGAAGTGCAGCGGGGCGTTTCGCACTGGTGCGAGTTGGGCGGGGCCGTCTGGTTCAAAGTGGATAGCGCGACGGAAGCTGGCATTTTGCGCATCAATAACGTGAACCTGTCGCCCGCCACCGTCCGGCGCAATCTCGATACCTGTGCCCGGCTCTGCCCCACCTGGATTCAGACCTGTCTGTTCGCGCTCGACGGCGCTCCGCCTTCCGAAGCCGAACAACGCGCCTACCTGCATTTTCTGGAGGGTTTGCAGCAGGACGGCCTTGCCCTTGAAGGCGTCCTGCTCTATGGCCTCGCCCGCCCATCCCTGCAGCCGGAAGCCGCCCGCCTGTCGGCGTTGCCGGGGGATTGGCTGAACGCCTTCGGCGACAGAATCAGGGAATTAGGAATGGCGGCTCAGGTAAATGTATAGCGATTTGGGAGCACCTTACGATCGGAGGCCGATCAGCGCGGGAGGAGATCGGCCCGGCCATAGCGGGCGATAATCTGGCTCGTCGGGGCTTCCTGGAATGCTTGCCAGGCCCACATTTGATCACCCAGGCTGAAATGCCACCACTCAATAGGGTGACGCCGGAAGCCCGCCGCCGTCATGATCTCCAGCAGGAAAAGACGATTGGCGTGAGCGGCCGCATCCCGGCTGGCAAAGTAATCCGGATTGGAGCGGTCCGAGTTCTCATCAATCGGCGAACCCATCGGGATTTCCTGTCCCTGGCTGTCGGCGAGCGTCAAGTCGAGCGCGGCGCCGGTACTGTGCGGTGGCGGCGTGGCGGGATCGCTGCTGGGTTCCGCCCAGATCCGATAGGTACGTTTCCAAAGGGCGTCGCACTCGACTTCATCCACGGCCGCTGGCGGACGCCCGCCGGAAAGCTGGAGGAATTCATGATTCACCATGAATGCCTGCACAGGATTCGGCCGGTATGCATCAAACAGTTTAAGCTTCCAACCAGGCTGCCGAGCCTCCAGAAGCTGCTGTGCCGCCTTTAGTGATTTCAGCACACCCTCACGCAACTGCCACGGATGGCTATCACCATAGCCGGCGCCGAGTGCCGCATAGGGCGCTGGCGTGGTGAGCAGGAATAGATCGGCGGGAATGGCAACCAGAGGTTCACCACATTCCGCTATGGGCCATGTTCGATAGAGCTTCATCACGGTGTCATGCGGGAAAGGAACGGGATTCCCGCCAGCTTTCAGGCCTGCCGCTCTACCATGACATGGTCAAGCAGGGCCTCAATGCCGTCCGGCGTGATGAGGGCCACATCCTGCCGCAGCGCATTGGCCGCACCGGCGGCGGAAGCGAAGCGGAGGCGCTCCTCGAGCGGCCAGCCCAGCAGCCAGCCATGCGCGAGACCCGCCACATAGCAATCGCCGGAACCCACCGGGTTGACCTGCTGGATGACTGGCGGGCGCACGCGCCAGTGGCCTTCATACCGAATGATGACCTCGATGGGACCCTCGCCGTCGCTAATGTGCAATTCCTCGACACCGCTCCAGTGCCGGCTTTGTTCATACTCCTCTCGGTTCGGTTTTGCCAATGCGGGAGGGTGCGGACTCGCGAGGGCCATGTCCAGCGCCAGACCATGCGCGTCCAGCCAACAGGGAATGACCGCCGCATGAGCAAGCGACAGAATCTCGGCATAAAGCGAATTCGCCACGGGGTCAGGCACCGAACCGCTGATGATCACCAGCCGGACCCTGCCCAGCAAACCGGCCACGCGCTGAACCAGCGCCGCGCATTCCTCCGTTGTCACGGGAAAGCCATGGGGCAATACCGTGGTGGGATGCTCCTCCTGGCCACAGGACGCCATGAAGCCCACCCGGATGGGTGCGGCCGAGTCGACAAAGGCATCCTCGATGCCCTCGGCCCGAATCAGGTCCCGCAACCACGCCCCACTATGTCCGCCGGCGAAACCGGTGAGGATCACCCCATGCCCCAGCCTTGCCAAAACTCGCGCGACATTCACCCCCTTGCCCTCGGCATGCATCGCCATGGA
Organism: Methylococcaceae bacterium; assembly: GCA_028678445.1. Taxonomy (GTDB): domain Bacteria; phylum Pseudomonadota; class Gammaproteobacteria; order Methylococcales; family Methylococcaceae; genus UBA6136. The sequence continues at coordinate 1,257 of JAJRDJ010000074.1, read as the reverse complement.
CGCCACCCGGTTGATGCTGCCCGGCACAACCGCCCCGGCATGGACCAGGTTGAGCAAGGGGTTGGTATTGATGACAAGAATTTTTGATTTCATGGGGGAGATTCTACCCCGCATTAGCAGCGCGGGTTCGGACTGCGGAAGCACCTGGGTCTGGAAGAAGCGTCAGGCCATCAAGGAGGCATGACCTGAGAACGCGAAGATCTCCAGTTGCATGCTTGTAGTGATAATCGCAGCTTTCTCGAAAGCTCGAATACGCTTAAACTGAACCCAGGATATTAATTTCGCAGCCGTTACCCATCATGACCCTCACTGCAAAAATTTCTGCTTTCCTCATTCTTGTCTTGCTCACCGCCTGTGCCGGAGTCGAGACCAAGACGGATCATGACCCGTCCATTGATTTTTCACAGTACCAGTCGTACTACTGGAAGCTACTTCCCGTGACGGGTAACCCGCTGATGGACCGCCGCATTGTGGACAGGATAGATAAGGAATTGCGCAGCAAGGGCTGGCAGAGGGTTCCCGAACCTTTGGCGCAAACCGCTCTCGCGGCCGATGTGACCACGCGGCAGGAGCAACAGATCCATACGTTCCATGATCAGTGGGGGCCTGGCTGGCATGGCTGGGGTTGGGGCGGGCCCGTTACCTCACAGTCACGCGTAATAAGCTACGACGTGGGTACGCTGGTGCTCGATTTGTACGATGTCAGAACCAAAAATGTCATTTGGCGAGGGACAGCCTCGGCTACCCTGTCAAACAAGCCTTCCAAGATGAACCAATCCCTGGAAAATGGCGTGTGGCAAATGTTCGAAAAATTCCCGCCAGGGCGAAGTGGGCGTTCGAGCAGGCGCCTGGAACACTACCGGCACGACTTAAAAGCTTGCAATGGTTTTTTCGCCGCCAGTCAGGTCGTAGCCACCGAAGGTCACTGACTGTCTAAATCATGCGGGTCGGCGAATAATTGGAATCTGGCAACCATCCCTTGAACTCATTCCTCTACAGGGGCCTTTGTACTGGCTGCAGGGTGGTAATAGGCAAATCCGCGATCATTCTTGAAATCCTTGTTGTGATACGTAGTGGTGTAGTGGGGATCGTTGTCAAGAGCATCGCTTCCCGCACCATTGGCACTGCGTCCCGAGCTGTCGCCATAGCCATCACCCCAGCCACCCATGTGCACCCCCTCCTCCATCCCGCCCGTCCCATACTCCGTTCCCATGCCGCCCCCGGGAGCGCAGCCGATCATTAGGGTCATCGATAAGG
>JAJRDJ010000434.1 GCA_028678445.1 Methylococcaceae bacterium | reverse complement strand
CGGTGGCCATCACGGCGAAATGCCGGTTGGCGAGCCGGGCGTCAAAAAGGACGTCAACCGCACCATCAAGGTGGTGATGAAGGAGACCGCCGACGGCAAGATGCTGTTCGATCCGGCGCAAATCACGGTCAAGCAGGGCGAGACGATCCGCTTTGCCGTATCCAACATAGGCAAGACCGACCATGAATTCGTGCTCGACGATCCGGAAGGCATGGCGAAGCACAAGGAGCTGATGGCGAAGTTTCCCGAGATGGAACATGACGATCCCAATGCCGTTCGCCTTGAGCCCGGCAAGAAGGGCGAGGTGATCTGGAAATTCACCAATGCGGGCAGCTTCGAATTCGGCTGCCTCATACCCGGCCACATGGAAGCGGGCATGGCCGGTCCGATCAACGTCAAGCAAAAGTAGGGAGAATTACCCATGAGGAATTTACGTATTTTCATTGCCGCGCTCGCACTTGGGGCCATGGCATTCTCAGCTTCGGCAGCCGAATACACCAAGGGCGTGGTCAAGAAGGTCGATCTCGAGGGCAAGAAGGTCACGATCATCCACGAGGAGCTGAAGAGCCTCGAAATGCCGGCCATGACGATGGTGTTCCGCACTGCCGACGACGCCATGCTGCAGCAGCTAAAGGAAGGCCAGGAGATCGAGTTCACCGCCGACCGCGTGAATGGCAAGATCACCATCACCGCGATAAAATAGGTGGCTCCGGCAGGCGAAGCCCTTGGAAGATGCCTCGGACCAATGATGTCTTTAGCCACTGCATCACCGTGCCGGTGCCGGCCGCACCGGCTGCATTGTTCGATTTTCTGGATGATCCCAGGCAATCGGGCATGCACATGAGCAATCGTTCCGCCATGATGGTGGGCGGAAAGATGGACTACATGTTCGATGACGCGCAAGGCCGGGCCGTAGGCTCGAAAATCACGATGACCGGCAGTTTTGCAGGCATGGGCCTCACTGTGGAGGAGGTCGTGACCGTCCGTGAGCCGCCATGGCGCAAGATTTGGGAAACGGCAGGCACGCCGTCTCTCCTGATCTTGACGTGGTACCGGATGGGCTTCACCATCAAGCCGAATGCATCCGGAAGCGAGTTGACGGTCGCGCTCGACTACCGGCGGCCGTGCTCGTTGTTAGCAGGCCTCCTGGCATGGCTTGCCGCACCCCTCTATGCCCGCTGGTGCGTCAGCCGCATGGCCAATGACGCACGGCGAAAATTCGAGACCACCGCGCCCGCGACCCGGCAGCAGGAGTTGTAAACATGAACCGCCGAACGTTCTCTCTTTCGCTCGCTTTCACGGCCCTGCTTCCCGGATCGATCGCCCGTGCGGTGGAAGGCGCGCCCGTCACGGTGTACCGCGACCCGTCCTGCGGCTGCTGCGAGGCGTGGGTCGAGCACATGCGCAAGGCGGGCTTTGCCGTGGAGGTGGTGGATGAAAGCGATCTTGCCGGGCGGCATGCAAGCCTCTCCATTCCCGCGGAGTTGGCCGGTTGCCATGTCGCCGTGATTGGTGACTTCGCCTTTTCGGGCCACGTGCCGGCGGGCGACATCTCGGCCTTCATCAGCTATCCGCCGGCCGGAGCCTTCGGGCTGGCGGTGCCGGGCATGCCTACCGGTTCGCCCGGCATGGGTGAAACCGGGGAGCCATACGAGGTGATGTTGCTGGCGCGCAACGGACCGCCCTCGGTCTATGCACGCCACTGAACGGGGAGGCTGGCCTGCTGCCCGCCAGAAGGCGGCGGCGTGAAAAAGAAGCGGCCCTCGGTGCGATCAGGCCTGCGACGCGAATTGCGCCCGCCACTGTGACGGCGACTTGCCGCTCCAACGGCGGAAAGCATCGCTGAAGATGCCTTGCGTCGAGAAGGCGAGGGCGGTGGAAATCTCTCCTATCGGCAGGGCCGTCAACTCGAGCAGTTCCCGCGCCACGGAAAAACGAACCTCGTCGCGGACGGCTTCAAACGTCAGACCTTCGCCTGCGAGACGGCGCCGCAGCGTTCTGGGGTGCATGTTGAGCCGCAAGGCCACGGTTGCCATGGAGGGGTTCCCGGCCATCAGCAATTCCCGCATGATCCGCCGCACCCGGATGGAAAGCGGAGCGTCGAGCCCCTTCATCAACAGCTCTAGTTCGGCGAGCACCCGGTTGCGTTCCTCCCCGCTGGCCAGCGGCAGGCGCGTGTCCATGGCGGCGGGATCAAGTATGGCGCATGTGTTGTGCTGGTCGAACCGCAGCGTCGTCTTGATGAATCTTGAATAGATTGAGGCGTCAGCGGGCTGCCGTCCGCAAAGATGGAACTCGATCGGCCGCGCCCTGCCGCCCGTCAGTTCCTCCACCATGCGCCAGCCGATCGCCATGATGCAGTCGTAGTAATGCCTGCGCCCAACCTCGAACCGGTCGTGTATTGCATAACCGAAGGCATAGTCGTCGCCCCAGCGGTTTACATAGACGATTGCCCCGCTCGAATAGCCCGGCTGCAGCGCTACGAAGTCGTTCAATGCATGACGAAGCGTCGGCGCACACTGCATCAGCCGTCCGATGATCCCGTGATGGACAAGGCGGGAATGCCGCATGCCGAGCAGCAGCCCGATATGCGGCATTCCCGCCAGCCGTGATGATTTGTCGAGAAGTTCGCCAATCCTGAACAGCGGTATGCGGGTATCGGGCGTCAGGTGGTCTGGATCAATACCGCTACCCTTGAAGACCGCCGCAGGATCGATGCCCAGCTCGCGCAGCAACGGGGGCAATTCGGCCAGCACGCCCGCCCGTTGGACTGCCGAGACTACACCGGCTTCCCCCATTTTGTCCCTTGCGCCGAAACTGATGTCGGAAATGTCGTTTAGTTTATTTTCAGGCAAAATAAAACCGGAGACGACAATGAAACTGACCCGAAGACAGGCTGCCTTTGGCATGGGACTTTCCGCACTTGGCATTACCGTCAAGCCAGCGCTTGCGCTGGACGGCCCGATCATGGACGTGGTCGAGGGCACCGAGAATTTCGCCGTCGCATCCGATGCTTATGTCTTTGGATATCCGCTCGTGACGATGGAGATGACGCGGCGCGTGATCTCCAACGTCGACAAGCTCGAAGGCACCCGCGCGCCGATGGGAACGCTCATCAAGCTGCGGCAGTATCCCGACGCCACCTTCAGGGACGTGACCGCGCCCAAT
>JAJRDJ010000433.1 GCA_028678445.1 Methylococcaceae bacterium | reverse complement strand
GGGACATCACGCAAAGCCCGCACCCCGCAAGCATTCTTGCTACCCTGGAGCCGCACTTCCCGATCTATCGCCCGCTCAAGGAGGCCCTGCTGCGGTATCGCCATCTCGCCCGGGAAGTGCCTCGCATGCGTTTCGGGTTCCCGCTCAAGTTCACCCCGGGGATGAGTCACAAGGATGTCCCCGCGCTGCGCAAGCTACTGGTCGCGGTGGGTGATCTCGAAGGCATCAAGCCGGGCACTGAAAACCTCGAGCTGTATGATGAAGAGCTGGCGCGGGCGGTTAAGGCGTATCAGATTCGTCATGGCCTGGGGGATGATGCCGTGATCGGCAAGGCTACGCTGGCAAGGCTATCGACGCCGATCGCGGATCGGTTGAAGCAGATTCAACTGGGGCTGGAGCGGCTGCGCTGGCTGCCGGCGAGTGTACATGGACTCTATCTGATCGTGAATATCCCGTCCTTCAAATTGTACGGCGCCAAGGCCGGGGCGGGTCTGGGGCAGCATGAGCTCCAGATGAACGTGGTGGTGGGCGAGGCCATCGACGGCCGAACCACGCCGGTGTTTCACTCGGACATGACCACCGTGACTTTCCGTCCCTACTGGAATGTGCCGGAGGGCATTGCGGCCAGGGAGCTGGTGCCCGCCATTGCCCGCGACCGGAAATATCTGGCAAAGAACGCCATGGAGATCGTGCCGAACTTCAGCTTGCAGGCGGCTCCGCTGGAGCCGAGCAACGCCAATCTGGACAAGCTGGCGGCGGGCATCCTGAAGATTCGCCAGAAGCCGGGCTCCAAGAATGCACTGGGCCTGGTCAAGTTCTCGTTCCCCAATACCAACAACGTCTATCTGCACAGCACGCCGAGCCAGAGCTTGTTCAATCGCGACCGGCGGGACTTTAGCCATGGCTGTATTCGTGTACAGGACCCGCTGGCACTGGCCGAGTGGGTGTTGGCCGACAATGGTGACTGGTCGAAGGAGCGAATTCAGGAGTACATGCAGGGGGAGGCCACCAAGACCATCAACATCAAGAAGCCGGTCCCGGTCTATATCCTTTATTCAACCGTCATGACCGATCCGGACGGAAGGGTCAGTTTTTTCGAGGATATTTACGGCCATGATCGCACTTTGCAGGTGCTGCTGTCGCGGGGCTTTCCCTACCCGTGACGAGAAGCCTATCGTCCACGAGATAAGAGACAAGAAGGGAAAGGCTGCGATCCCTCAACAATGAATTAGAAATCGAGAAGCTTTTTCAGCTTCTACCCATTCAAGCCGACAGCAAATCAAATACTAGCTCGACCGTCTTGCCGGTTTTCGTATTGGTCGCCTTGAAGCTGGCGGCGTCATCGTCCATGCCGACGCATTCGATCTCTATGGGCGGATCGTCGTAATCCGTGACGGGGATTTCGAGCTGATCCATGAGCTTCTGGTTTTCCTCTGCCGACAATTCCATGTTGCCGTCGTTATCGATACGCATGGCTGGGTAAGTTTTCTGAAGGTAGAGAAAGAGATAACCCGCCTGACGCCTGAGCGCAGGACAAACGCTTCAGGCCCGAGGTCTTGCGCAGGGCGTCAATCCCGGGCGAGTTCTTACCAGGAGCGGATGCGGCCGGTATCGAGATGCACAAAGTTCGAACGGGGGTAATACCCCACGCCGCCCATGGCGAGGGCCATGCCGGCCTGACGGATTTCCCGGATGCTCACGTCGTCCATGCGGATATCGACGGCCTTGCCCTCGATATGCATGCTGTGCTCGGCCACGCCATGACTGAAGCGGCGCAACCAGCCATTGGTCTCGGGTGAGCGATAGCCGGACAGCACTTTAAAGGTGCCAGATGACCCGGTGAAGGCGGACAACGCAAAAAAGATGTCGATCAAACCGGGGTCCATCTCGCGGACTTCGTCGGCATGATGGTCGCGCAGCAGGCTGCTGAAACGCAGGCGGGTTTCGCGGTCGTAGTCCTTTTCCGGGCAGCACCGTATCGTCAGTTCCTCATCGGTATGCACGTTATGGAAGCTTAACGTCCGCTCCGTGCTCAGAATGCTGGCGACCGATTTTGTGGAGGGGAGAAGGAGGGCTCCGACAGCGGCCATGCTGGACCGAGTCAGAAAGCCCCGGCGGGAAATGGTGCCAGCGGAAGGCGCAGAGGGAAGGATCAGATTTTTCTGATGGCTCATAGGCTAACCTCAGTTGGTGACGACGTATGTCGTTCAGGTTTACGCATGAGCATCGAGGAATTCTCCGTCTGATTGCGCCGTCTTCGCGGAGCTGGCGGGGAATTTCTCGATGCAAGGGCGGGAATAAATTCCCATCAATTCGCAATCAATGTACTGACCTTTGGGGAAAGGTTCAAGCTTTTTGTGTCCAGGCATAAAAGCACACAGCATGCCATTAAACCGGATGTTCAATCCTTTGGCCCGGTCAACGCGGCCCTGAAAAGCTCACTAAATGGCAGTTTCATATTGTTCAATGCGGAATTTCCTGATGCAAAACGGTGATTTCGTCGAAATTATGTGCTGAAGCATGGCTCCCGCCGCAAGGGGGTATACCCTCGCGCAAGAGTTGTGTGGTGTGCATGCCAGCCTCCCGGGCGGCATCCAGTTCCGCGCAGATATCGGACAAAAACAGGATCGATTCCGGGGTTGCGCCGATCTGTTCCGCGATGGCGCGGTAAGCGGCAGGTTCCTGTTTGGGGCCGACGCGCGTATCGAAATATCCGGAGAAAAGCGGGGTCAGGTCGCCGAACTCGGTATGGGCGAACAAGAGTTTCTGCGCATGGACGGATCCGGAGGAAAACACATAAAGAGCCAGACCCGCCGCGTGCCAGTCACGCAGCTTGCGGGCGGCATCCGCGTAAATATGGCCGTGAAAGTCCCCATTGCGGAAACCGGACTCCCAGATCATTCCCTGCAAGGCTTTCAGCGGCGTGGCTTTACGGTCCTGGTCGATCCACTCGATCAGCAAAGCGGCGGTCTCGTCAAGAGACAGGTTTCTGCCGGCCAGGCGGCTGACTTCAGCAAGCTCACTGGCAATTTCAGGTTCATGGCGGTGGTTGGCGATGAAGGCGCTGATGCGTTCCCTGGCATAGGGGAACAGGACATCCTTGACGAAGGAGAGCGAGGACGTGGTGCCCTCGATGTCGGTCAGGACGGCTTGAATCATGAATGTCGCGCCAGGTGTTGTTCGAAGGTCGGAAAACGTTCCGCGATGGGGTTTCCAGTGTAATGGGCTATCCATCCCTCGGGATCGGAAAACAGGCGGATACATCGGAAGTCCGGGTGCTCGCCCATGTCGAACCAGTGCTTGACCCCCGCCGGGACGCTCAGGAGATCACCCTGTTCGCAGAGCACCAGGAAAACCCGGTCATCCGGGTGCAGATAAAAGAGTCCCTTGCCTTCCACAAAAAACCGCACCTCGAACTCGGCATGGGTGTGCTCGCTGAGAAATTTCTCGCGCAATTTCACCTTATCCGGGTGGTCCGGCCGGAGGCTGATGACATCGGCGGTGCGGAATTCATAGCGGTCGATCAACCGGTTCATGGAGCTTTGATAGGCGGAAATCACTTCTTCCTGGCTGGCGTCGGGCGTGAATGCCTGCTCCGCCGTCCAGCGCTCGAACAACACGCCGACATCCCATAGCGCATCGGCAATTGTCTCCGGATCGCGAATCGCTACGGCTTCATCGGGCCGATTCTCTGGGTGTATCGTTAGTAAGCTCATAAAGGTTTTACTCCGTGCAAACGTGATTCGATATCGAACAGGAATTCCAGGGCCTCCACATGCCGCAGCGCCTCCTGGACCGTCGCCCCCCAGGTATAAAAGCCATGATTGGCAATGATGTACGCATGGACATCACCGTGTCGGTCCAGCCAGTCATCGACGGTGTTGGCCAATTGCCGGATATTCTGATCATTCGGAAATACCGGTATGGTAACCCGGGTAGCGTGTGTCCGGATGCCGCTCAGCACCTTCAGCAGCTCATGATTCTCGAGTACCACGCCCGCGGGACTAAGCCGTGACTGCAGTATGGAGCCGGGCGAGTGCGGATGCAGCACCGCGCCAACGTGTGGGTAGCGGCGATACAGTGCCGTATGCAAGAGCGTCTCGGCCGAGGGGGTCTGGCCATCCAGTGCCTTGCCCTCAACGTCGATCAGCATGATGTCGGCAGGCGTTAACCGGCCCTTGTGTCGCCCGGAAACGGTAATGGCGATTCGACCGTCGGCGAGCCGCGCTGAGAAGTTGCCGCTGGTGGCGGGAACCCAGCCCCGGCCATCGATAAAGCGTCCGGCCTTGATGAGTTCCTGAGCGCACAAGGGAAAATCGTCAGACATGAGGGTTTGGTGCAAGAACAACGATGAAAAATATTGTAGACCCTGATAGGTTGGGGACTCAATGCGCCCCGTCAATCCCTGAACGCCTCGACCGGGACCAAAACCCGGACCTCGTCGCCGATTCCGGGCAGATATTTGGTCATGCCGAACTCGGAGCGCTTCAGCGTGCTTTCGATATCCGCCGCGCACAGGGGCTTCTTCACGATCGGATTTTCACCGCAGGTGAAGCGCTCGATCTTCAGTTTGACCGGCTTCGATACGCCCAGCAGCGTCAGCATACCCTCGGCCGCCACCGGCTTGCCGTTCTCGAAACGCAGTTTATCGGACTTGAAGGTAACGCTCGGAAACCGGGCGACATCAAAGAAATCGGCCGACTTCATGTGCTCGTTCCACTTGGTTTGACCCATATTGATGGAGTCGGCCTCGATGCTCAGCTCGACCGTGCCGGTATGCTTCGTGAGATCCAGAATGATTTTGCCCGAGCTGCGGTCAAACCGGCCACGCTGGGTAGAGAATCCCAGATGATTGACCTCGAACACCGGCAGGGTATGGTTGGGGTCGATCGTAAATTGGTCGACGGCCAGCGTCGCGGCCGAGGGCAGGTAAGCGAGTAGGAACAGGAATATGCGTTGCATGACGAGTCTCCAAATAATAGGTGAGTGAGTAAGGGACCTGGCCACGGATGAAATTGTTCAGCCGCGCTGGACCAGTTTGCCGGACTGATAGTCCCGGAGTGCTTCCTCGATTTCAGCCGCCGTATTCATCACGAATGGGCCCTGTGCTACGATGGGTTCGTTAAGCGGCCGCCCGGCGATCAAGAGGATCCGGCTGGGGGTCGTGGCGCTGAGCGTAACACCATCATGTTCCGCCGCTTGACTCAGGACCGCCAGTTGCCTTTCAGGGACAGCCGCGCCGGCGATCTGAACCTCGCCCCGGTAGACATACAGGGCGGCGTGATGCCCCGCTGGCAATGTTTCCGCAATAGTGCTTCCCGCCGGCAAATGAATATCCAGCACCCGCGGTGCCGTGACCGGCCTTTCCACCGCGCCCTTAACGCCATGGCATTCGCCCATCAGCACCCGGACGTGGACGCCATTCCCGGTTGTGAACGCCGGGATGGCCGCGCTTTGCACGTCACGATAATCGGGCGCCGTCAGCTTGTCGCGGGCGGGCAGGTTCAGCCAGAGCTGAAAGCCCTCCATCGCGCCATCCTCCTGTTCCGGCATTTCGGAATGGATCACTCCGCGCCCAGCCAGCATCCACTGCATACCGCCGCTTAACAGCAGCCCCTCATTCCCGGTGCTGTCGCGGTGGCGCATCCGTCCCGCAATGAGATAGGTGAGCGTCTCGAAGCCCCGGTGCGGATGATCCGGAAAGCCCGCGATGTAATCCTCGGCGGAGTCACTACGGAACGCGTCCAGCATCAGGAAAGGATCGAGCCGTCTTTGCAGAGCCTGGCCGATGACGCGGGTCAGTTTCACGCCCGCCCCGTCCGAGGTGGCGCGCCCGGCGACGAGTTGCTCGACGGTACGTGAAGAACGAACAGTCTGTACGTGTGGTTCGGTGTTCATGGTCAATTTACCTCGCTATATGGATTGATCAAGTCAGGTTCAGATTCGCCAGTTGCATCTCGCCCTCCGGGAAGGCTGCTTGCTGGGATTCCGCGACCAGCGCCAGCCCCACGGCGTAAAGAACTCCGCCGTGGTCATGCCCCATAAGTCCAGCAGGGTATGAAAATCGGACACCTGGGTTTATACCCCCATGGGCGTATCCCGGTAAGCGCCGCCACGGGTCAGCTACACCCGCTCAACCAGCGCTGGGGGCGGATTGGAGGGAAGCCGCAGCAGCCCGCCGCCGTCTTTGAGAGTGACTCATCGGTTCAGCTCTAATAATGCTGCCAGTGCACTGATTGATCAGGTTAATAGCACACAGGACAACAGCGGATGCAAGCCCGTTTGAAACACTACATCGAGCCACGCCTCAAGAAGAAGTCCAGCTACAACGAAGCCATGGGTCTGGTGATGCTCGTTCCTTTTGATAAAGTCAGCTTCGTCTGGGTCAGGCAGCATTACGCAATCCGCGCGACGCACCCAACGGTCAAACAACACTATTCTCGCACCATGTTAAACCGTACCACTAAATCCGCCCTGTGGCTGGGCGTGATCGGCATGACTCTCACGGGCTGTGCGTCGGTACCCCAG
>JAJRDJ010000432.1 GCA_028678445.1 Methylococcaceae bacterium | reverse complement strand
GCCGACACCCTGAATGCGACCGCGAACCCGGATGCGTTGCGCGATGGAGGGCTCGCTCACGTTAGGCGTGATGATTTCAGGCGTCGGCGGTTTCGGCAGCGGTAACGTCGGCGGCCCGCTCACGGATACCAGCGGCCCACCAGATGCGGCAGGCGCCCTCATCCGAGACCATGCAGGGACCTACCGGCGAGCGCGGGGTGCAGGGGGAGCCAAAGATGCGGCATTCCGGCGGGCTGATCTTGCCGAGGACCACCCGGGCGCAATCGCAGCCTGGAGGCATTGCCCCGACCCGGCGGCGCCCGGCATCGTGAGCATCCGGGAAATGACGGCGGGCATCATGGGCGGCATAACGCTCATTGAGGACATAACCGGAGCCCGGAATCGTGCCTATGCCACGCCAGTTGGCGTCCACGACGTCAAAACATTCCGCGAGGAAGCGGCGCGCTACCGGGTTGCCACCCGGCTTGACGACCACGCCGTAACAATTCTCCACCACCGGCTGGCCATCCAGCGTCTGTTCGAGCACGGCATGGGTGGCTTCGAGCAGGCTCTCCGGGGTGAACCCCGCGATGGCCGTCGGGATGCCATGGCGTTCCGCCACGAAATCCCACTCCTCGGGCCCCATCACGGTGGAAACATGCCCGGGCGCAATCAGGGCATCCAGCCCAGCATCGGGGGATTCCAGCAGCATGGCAACGGCGGGCCAGGTCAGCCGGCCGCTCATCAGCAGATAGAGATTGTCGGGGAGTCCCTGGGTGATCATGGCGGCGATGGGCGCCAGCGTGGTTTCAAAACCCACGGCATGAAAAATCACCCGCCGCTCCGGATGCTCACGGGCGATACGCACCGCGTCCAGCGGCGACGCCACCGCCCGGATATCCGCGCCCGCCGTCTTGGCTTCTTCCAGGGAGCGGACCTGGCCGCGCGGCACATTCACCGGCACCCGCAACATGTCGCCGAAGCTGACCAGGGTCACCGGCTCCGTCAGGGCCCATTGAATCGCCTGATAGATATCCTCCTCGGGGCATATGCACACCGGGCAGCCGGGCCCGGGAATCAGCCGGATGTTCCTCGGCAAGAGTGTGCGGAGACCCGCCATCGAGATCGATCGTTCATGGCCACCGCACACATTCATGATGCGCACCGGCCCCGGCAGATCGAGTGTCTGGATTTGATCCAGCCATTCGCGGGCACGATTGGACATGGCGGGCGCTCCTTTTTTGGGGTTCAGATGGCCGGGTGCAGCGGCCGAAAGGTGATTTCCGGACCCAGCGCATGCACCTTGCGCCCCTCGGTTTCGACGCGTGGGGTCAAGGTTTTCTGTTGTGTCAGCAAATTCCGATAGTTTTCGCGTTCGGCGCTTAGCCAGGCGATCCAGTCCGCCACGCCCTCGCCGGTTTTGGAAGACACATGCAACGCGGGCGCGCTCGACGCCAGATTGCGCAGGGCGCTTTCCGCCCGCTCGGGCGAGAATTCGCTCAGATACGGCAAAAGATCGGTCTTGCTGATCAGCATCAGATCCGCCGCCCGGAACATGACCGGGTATTTGGCCGGCTTGTCGTCGCCTTCGGTCACCGACAGCAGGGTGACGTTGCGATGATGCCCAAGATCGAAACTGGCGGGACACACCAGATTGCCAACATTCTCGATGAAGAGAATGTCGAGTTGGCTCAGGTCCAGATGGTCCAGCCCGCCCTGCACAAGATGGGCATCCAGATGGCAGGCCGTGCCGGTGGTGATCTGGTGGGCGGGAATGCCCAGCGCGCGAATGCGCTCGGCATCGTTTTCCGTTTCCAGATCGCCCTCGATCACAGCGATGCGCAGCGTGCCGTTCAGTTGGCGGATCGTCGCTTCCAGCAGCGCGGTTTTGCCGGAGCCCGGCGAGGACATCAGGTTGATGGTCAGAATACCCTGCTCGTCCAGCCGGGCGCGATTGAGTCGGGCCTGCCGATCATTGTGTTCGAGTAGGCCGTTGAGGATTTTGGCCGGATTGTTGCCCAGGACATGGCCCTTGGGCGGCGGCGTCAGCAGATGGCGGTTGCCGTCGGTGACATTACATCCGCAGGTGTTGCACATGGATTTGGCTCCTGTTATGAGGTTTCATCGCGGATCAGCTCGACGCGGGCCAGGATCAGTTCATGACCGCGCACCAGTTCAGTTTCCAGGCTGTCACAGGCGGGACAGCGGAGATTATTGGGAGGGACCTCGGCTTCCGCGCCGCAGGCTCGGCATGCCACGCGCGGGGCCGTGACTTCCGTCACCAGTTCAGCGGTCTCGGCCACGGTGCCCAGTTTGGACAGGGTGAAGGCGCTTTCCAGTAACAGCGCCTCGACCCCGGACAAGACGCCCACCTGAACTTCGATCCGGGCCACGGCCACAGCGTCATTCTGGTTGGCAAGCTCGGTGAGCTGGTCGATCAGGTTCTGACAGAGTGACAGCTCATGCACTCACGGCTTCCTCTTCTCCCGCCAGCATCTCGGCAAACAGCTCCCAGGTTTCCCGCGCTTCCTCGGCGCTGATGACCTGGATGGCATAGCCCACATGGACCAGCACCCAGTCACCGATATCGACGGGTTCGCCCTGTAGCATGAAGAGGCTGACAGTCCGCTCGACGCCCTTGGCCGAGCAGCGGGCATCGAAACCGTCGATATGGTTGATCTGCATCGGAACGGCAAGACACATGGTTCAATACCCTCCGGGGCGCCAAAAAAACATCAAAGACTCGCGAGCAGATAGACGCCGGTGAATGCGATAGCCGCCCCGCCGATCCGCGACAGGACGCGCATCCGCTTCAGGGACAGGCCCAGCGCGATGCCGATCAGGTGCAGGCACAGGGTCGCCAGCATAAAGCCGCTCGCATACGCCAGGGGCGCCCCGGCCTGCGGCATTTCGAGGCCATGGGCATAGCCATGAAACAGCGCGAAGACCGATACGGCCATCACGCTGACCGAAGCAGACACCCGCACGGAACCGGCGATCAGCAAGCCCAGCACCAGAACGGAAGCCGCGATCATCACTTCAACCAGCGACAAACCCAGCCCCAGTTGCGCCAGCCAGGCGCCGCCCGCCATGACGGCAACAAACGCCAGCGGCACCTGCCACAGTGCCCGGCCCCCGAGCTGCGCAGCCCAGATACCCACGGCAAGCATGGCCAGCAGGTGATCGATCCCGATGAAAGGATGGACCAGACCCTCGGCGAACCCGGCGCCCTCCGCGCCGAAGGTGTGGGCGGAAATATTGCCGGCAAAGAGAGCCGTCATACCGGCCCCGCCGGCGAGAACATTAGTGCTGATTTTCATGATGATTACCTGTAAGCATGATTGATATCGACCTCGACCAGCGGCTTGCCGTCGGGGTCCACGATATGCACGGCGCAGCCGATGCAGGGGTCGAAACTGTGTATTGTACGCAAAAATTCCAGCGGCTTGGCGATATCCGCCAGCTTGTGCCCTAGCAG
>JAJRDJ010000073.1 GCA_028678445.1 Methylococcaceae bacterium | reverse complement strand
TTGCCGGGCAGCAGGGCCACCTTGACCAGTTTCCAGTCGCCTTTCCGCACTGCGCCGCGAAAGGCTTCGACACTGATCAGGATGTCCTCGTTGGGCGAGGGCCTGCCTTCCGCCAGCGTGGGCCAGAGATCCTTGCCATCCAGAGGATGCCCGGGGTCGGCCTTGCCGCCGGCCAGGCTCAGGACGGTGGGCATGACATCCACCATGTGGACGGGTTCGTTGATCACGGCGGGTTTGAGCTTGCCGGGCCAGTTGGCGAAAGCGGGGACACGGACACCGCCTTCATAGAGCCCGCCCTTGCCGCCACGGAACCCGCCGTTGCTGGCCGGGGCCTTGGCGGATTGGTCGATGCCGCCTTCCTCGTGTTCCCGCTCTTCCTTGCTCTTCGAACCACTGGCGAACAAGCCGCTGGTGGCGCCGCCGTTGTCGCTGGCGAACAGGATCAGGGTGTTTTCGCGCAAGCCTTTCTTGTCCAGCGCCGCCACGACCCGCCCGATTTCGTGGTCGAGGTTGGTGATCATCCCGGCATAGGCGCGTCGCTGTTTGTCTCCGATGGATGCGTAGCGCTGGATGTCTTCCTCCGGCGCCTGATAGGGCGCATGCGGAGCGAGCGAGGCGAAGTAGAGGAAGAACGGTTTCGCCGGGTCCTGCTGCTCGATCAGCTTGACCGCTTCATCGGCGATCAGCGTCGTGTAATAGCCCGGTTCCTTGATGAACGTGCCGTTGCGCTGCCAATCGATGACGCCGCCCCGTTCCCGCGTGAAGTAGTTCACCTCGCCCATCGCGTTGCCATAGAAATGATCGAAGCCCCGGTTCTGCGGCCAGAACTTCCGGTCGGCGTGGCCGAGATGCCATTTGCCGACCATGTAGGTCTGGTAGCCGGCCTCGTGGAGCGCTTGCGGGAGCGTCCGCTCGTCGGTGGGGAGGCCATAGGTATGGCTCGGAAAAATCACCAGCGTCTGCAGGCCGTGCCGCATGGGATAACGCCCGGTCATCAGCGCCGCCCGCGACGGCGTGCAGACTTGCTGACCGTAGAAGGACTCCATCCGCACCCCTTCGCTCGCCAGTTGGTCGATGTTGGGCGTCTTGATGTCGCTGCCGCGATAACCCAGGTCGGCATTGCCGAGATCGTCGGCCATGATGAAGACGATGTTGGGTTTCACCGGCGCGGCCTCGACCCATGAGGATGCCGCAGCGAGTCCGATGCAGGCCAGAAGGCCCAGGGTAATTGTGTGGGGCATGATGTCCTCGGGAATCAGGGTTTGAGTTGAACGGTCACGTTTTCGATCTTTCCGACGAACTTGAAGGGCCTTCGCTCGAAGTAGTCCAGCGCTACCGGCGAGCCGAGGTCGATGCCGACGTCGAAGCTCTCGCTGGCGGTGAAGGCGGCGGGGACGGTACGTTTGACCGTGGTGCGGGCGACCTCGTGGCCGTCGACGATCAGCACGACCTCCGCCGGCGCGCCAGGCTTGGCGATGGTCGTATCCACTTCGATCCGGTGCTTGCCTGGAGAGAGTTTATCCCATGCCTATCCGGTTAGCACCCAAACACACTATCTGTTGTGATTAGGCTGTTAGGGTCGGCTATTTATTTGGTTCCCGCTATCCTGCCAAATTCGGGTGGCGCCAGGCGCCGCTGTAAAGTGTCTCGTAGGTGGGCCCTTCATGCTTTACTGCAATGCCGAGCACACTGTTGAATGCGCTAAAGGGGTAGAACCGTCTGTTGAACCGGAACACATATTCATTTAGATAGGCCTGGAGGTGATCCTGACTCACGCCATGGTGGGTGCCGCGTAGCCACGATTTCAGATTACTGAACACCAGGTGAACCATCGGAAGGTGCGCTTCGGCTCGTTCTGGGTCGCCTGCCATGACCACCGGGTGGTGCCGGTATCCCAGTTCTCCAATCCCGTCATCGCCTTGCCAGCCATCGGTGCGGATCAAGGCACCCGGCGTGACGTTGGCGGCGATGAAGCCTTCCAATGATTTCGCCTTGCGGTCGGCGGCTACCTGAAGTCGCATGCGCCCGGCATAGGTTGGGCGTTTCAAGGGACGACCGCCCTCATGATCTTCGCGTCCGCGGGCCACGCGATCTTCACTCGCTCGACGACCGCGCACCTCGACAGCACCGACCACGATCGACTGGTGGTGGATGCCACGGCCTTCGCCACGCGTCCTATCCCCCACGTAAGTCTCGTCAATCTCAACCGGGTGTTCTGCGCCAATCGCATCATGGTCGGGTCGGACCATGGCGGCGCGCAGTTTATGCAGCATCTGGAACACCGTCTCATAACGCGAGACGCCGAGTTGGCGCTGGATTTGCAGAGCGGACATTCCCGGCGTCTGGGTCGTTACGAGAAACGCCGTCCAGAACCACACGGAGAGCGGTGTCCGGGTTTTTTGCATGACGGTGCCGGCCGTCAGCGCCGTGTCACGCTGGCAGTGTCGACACCGAAGAACCGACGCACGATGCAGAAAGCGATAGGGCGCACCCGTCCAGCCGCAGCAACGGCAGACGAACCCTTCCGGCCAGCGCAGCGCTTCAAGGTAAGCCGCACAGTGCTATTCATCAGGAAATATGCGCTGCATTTCCAGCAGCGTGGTAGGGAATTTAAGTCGGTCGACCACCGGTGCTAGACCCACCCGAAATGAGCGCCCCAAGCGCACTCTGCCAAATACTACAGATTGTGGTCTTGGGTGTTAACCGGATAGGCATGGAACAAAGGGAAGGGCTACAGCCGCATACAAATAAGCAGATTTTTCTCCGGTGCGGCTAGCATGGGCCGCAGTTCAGTTTTATAAAAAACCGGATAGCACTCTCGGGGCCTTATGCCTTAGTATGGATTAAACACAAGCTTGTGCTTCTGCCAAGGACGGCCGAACTTTCAAATTCCTGTTTATCCAGAAACAACCATGAAGAAAGAGTCCAACCGCCAACTTCGTGCTCAACTCGCCAATCTGATCCTGGAGACTTGGCAAAAGCTTGCCGATGGCGTCAGACGCTTGCAGATCTCTTGGCCCTCGGGGAACAGCCATCCACAGAGAGAGACAGGCGAAACCGTTTCGAATCGTCGCCGTTCGTGGCTTTACCTGGCGTTGTTCCTGGCGGCGCTTTATCTCTGGCAGGGTATTCAGAATGTTCGTCAGGAGGAAATCACCTATAGCGAATTTCTGAAATATGCCAAGGAACACCGTGTCGATGAGGTGGTTGTCACCGATCAGCTCATTTCCGGAAATCTCAAGGGTGAGGGGAATTTATCACGGCCCTTCATTACCATCCCGCTATGGAATCAGGATCTGGCCAAGACGCTGAATGAAAACGGCATCAACTATTCCGTCCGCTACGGCAGCCATTGGCTTGGCAATTTCATATTCAATTGGGTTTTGCCCATCGGCTTTCTGATTGCGCTCTGGTCTTTCATGGCGAGGCGCATGACAGCGGCAGGACGCGGCTTTCTGAACATCGGGCGCAACCGCGTCCGCATTCAAGTGGACGAGTCCAACAAGATCACCTTCAAGGAAGTCGCGGGCGCGGCCGAAGCCAAACAGGAGTTGATGGAGACCATCGAGTTCCTGCGGGATCCGCGCCGCATTCAGCGACTGGGTGGCCGCATGCCCAAGGGTGTGCTGTTGATGGGGCCGCCGGGAACCGGCAAAACCCTGCTGGCTCGCGCCGTTGCGGGCGAGGCTGGCGTGCCGTTCTTCAATATCAGCGGCGCCGAGTTCATCGAAATGTTCGTGGGCGTGGGAGCGGCCCGCATGCGTGATCTGTTTGACCAAGCTCGCCAGAAGGCACCCTGCATGATCTTCATCGATGAGTTGGACGCCATTGGCCGGGCGCGCGGCGGGCCCGTCATCATGGGCGGGCACGACGAGCGGGAGCAGACGCTGAATCAGCTCCTCACGGAAATGGACGGATTCGACCCATCCGGCGGCGTGGTGGTGATGGCGGCCACCAACCGTCCAGAAATCCTGGATCGGGCGCTGCTGCGCGCGGGGCGATTCGATCGCCAGATCATTGTCGACAAGCCGGGATTAGAAGATCGGCACGCCATTCTGGAATTGCATAGCCATAGCCTCAAGCTGGCGGCTGATGTCAATTTGCGGGTCGTCGCCCAACGGACCCCAGGGCTGGTGGGGGCCGATCTCGCCAATATTTGTAATGAAGCCGCCATCATGGCGGTCCGCGACAATGCCGAGGCCATCCGAATGAATGACTTCGAAGCGGCTATCGATCGTGTCATCGCTGGACCGGAAAAGAAGTCGCTGACCCTCTCCGAGGTAGAAAAGCATCGGGTAGCCTGTCATGAGGCGGGACATGCATTGGTGGCCGAAGTGGTGCCGACCGGCGAACCGGTTCACAAGGTCTCCATCATCCCACGTGGCGCAGCGGCCCTTGGCTATACCCTTCAATTGCCAGTAGAAGAAAAATTCCTGTCTACCGAGGACGAGCTGAAAGACCAGATTGCCATCTTGCTGGCCGGTCGCACAGCCGAGGAGTTGGTACTCGGCAATGTCTCCAGCGGCGCACAAAACGATTTAGAAAAAGCCTCGACAATCGCCCGGGCGATGGTCTGCCAGTTGGGCATGAGTCCTAGGTTGGGTCCACTGACCTATGGAAAACGCCAGCGACTTGCTTATCTGGATGTCGAAGGGGCCGAAGAGAGAAACTACAGCGATGAAACCGCGCAGATGATCGATGCCGAGGTACATGCACTGATAGATGAGGGGCAGAAGCGAGCAAAAGAGATTTTAACGGAGTACCGCACAGTGCTTGACACGATCACTCAACTCTTGCGCGAACGCGAGGTTATGGATGGGGAAGAAATCAAGGGGTTGATTCGCCAAATAACCAAGAAGAGTAAATAAGCCGGCCCGCCGCATGGGGTGTATAAAGCGAACCGGATCGTTCGTAACCGATCCGGTTCGCGCGTGACTGGATCCTAAGCGCCCGGCAGCGCAGGCAAGCCCATCAGGTCTTGTGATAAATCTCCGCTCCGGTCTTGACGAATTCCTCCGCCATTTCCTCCATGCCGGCTTCCAGCGCCTGGGTGGCTTCCAGGCCATGGGTCTTGGCGTAATCGCGCACATCCTGGGTAATCTTCATGGAGCAGAAATGCGGGCCGCACATGGAGCAGAAATGGGCCAGCTTGGCGCCTTCCTGCGGGAGGGTTTCGTCGTGGAATTCCAGCGCCTTCTCGGGATCCAGGCTCAGGTTGAACTGATCCGCCCAACGGAATTCGAAGCGGGCCTTGGATAGCGCGTTGTCGCGCGCCTGGGCGCCCGGATGGCCCTTGCCGAGATCGGCCGCATGGGCGGCGATCTTGTAGGCGATGATGCCGTCGCGGACATCCTGCTTGTTGGGAAGGCCCAAGTGCTCCTTGGGTGTGACATAGCAGAGCATGGCTGTCCCGTACCAGCCGATCATGGCCGCGCCGATGGCGCTGGTGATGTGATCGTAGCCGGGGGCGATGTCGGTGGTCAGCGGTCCGAGCGTGTAGAACGGTGCTTCGTGGCAGTGCTTGAGCTGCTCGTCCATGTTGGCCTTGATCATGTGGAGCGGCACGTGGCCCGGGCCTTCGATCATGACCTGGACGTCATGCTTCCAGGCGATCTGGGTGAGTTCGCCGAGGGTACGGAGCTCGGCGAACTGCGCTTCGTCGTTGGCATCGGCGATGGAGCCGGGGCGGAGGCCGTCGCCCAGCGAGAAGGCGACGTCATACGCCTTCATGATCTCGCAGATGTCCTCGAAGTGGGTATAGAGGAAGCTCTCCTTGTGATGCGCCAGGCACCACTTGGCCATGATGGAGCCGCCGCGCGAGACGATGCCGGTGACACGCTTGGCCGTCAGCGGGATGTGGGCGAGGCGGATGCCGGCATGGATGGTGAAGTAGTCGACACCCTGCTCGGCCTGCTCGATCAGCGTGTCCCGGAAGATTTCCCAAGTCAGCTCCTCGGCGCGGCCGTCGACCTTTTCCAGCGCCTGGTAGATCGGCACCGTGCCGATGGGCACCGGCGAGTTGCGGATGATCCACTCGCGGGTTTCATGGATGTTCTTGCCGGTGGAGAGATCCATCACGGTGTCGCCGCCCCAGCGGATCGACCATAGCATCTTTTCCACTTCCTCCTCAATGGACGAGGACACGGCGGAATTGCCCAGGTTGCAGTTGATCTTCACCAGGAAGTTTCGGCCGATGATCATCGGCTCGGATTCCGGGTGGTTGATGTTGTTGGGGATAATGGCCCGGCCGCGCGCCACTTCGTCGCGAACGAATTCGGGCGTGATGACCTTGGGGATGGCCGCGCCGAAGGATTCGCCCGGATGCTGGGATTTGTACATCTCGGCGATGGCGTCCAGCTTCTGGTTCTCGCGGATGGCGATGTATTCCATCTCCGGCGTGATGATGCCGAGCCGGGCGTAGTGCATCTGCGTGACGTTGGCCCCCGCCGTGGCACGACGCGGGTTGCGAATGTGCTCGAAGCGCAGCGCGCTCAGGGCCGGGTCGCTCTGGCGAGTGTGGCCATAGGTGGAGCTGGGCCCCTGAAGCTGCTCGGTATCCCCACGCTCCTCGATCCAGGCTTCCCTTAGCGCCGGGAGACCCAGGCGGAGGTCCACCGCGATGGCGGGGTCGGTGTAGGGGCCGGAGGTGTCGTAAATGAAGAGCGGCGGGTTTTTTTCGGCGCCTAGGCCGGTGGGCGTGTCGGACTGACTAACCTTCCGCATCGGTACGCGGAGATCGGGACGACTCCCCTGAATGTAGACTTTTTCCGAGGCGGCAAAAGGCTGGATCGATGCCCGCTTGGCGGTAACGGCATCATGAAGGACGGTGTTGGGTAAGGCGTTCATTGCATCTCCTCGGCGGATTGGCTGTGTAGGATCAGCGCAGGAGGAGAAGTCCGGGAAGACCGTGCATGGTGTCGCGGTCCCTGGGACAGGCTTTCCTACGCCGGTGCTAACCGGGTCAGGTTCGAAGGGTGTGTCTCAGCCCGGTCGGCGATCCCTGGTGGTCTCGCGGCGGGCACCCCTAGCCCTAGGTTGACGGCTAAGCTAATGCATGAGCGGCGGTTTGGCAAGGCAAATACCGCCCCTCGGGTCGGTAGTAGGTTTCTGGTTGGACATACCGGTGTGGACGGGGGGCACCGATTTTCACCGCGCTCGGACTCATGATTCACAATCGGCACCGGTAGTTACGTCTGCTGACACCTGCGGGTGAGGTTATCGGAGTAAGTATTGCGTCCGGTATGGGCGAAGCCCCTGATGCTGATCGGCTTCCCAGGTCTTCAGGACTGTTCGACACGGTAGCAGCCGGCGATGTGATCATTGACCATGCCCACCGCCTGCATGTAGGAATAGCAAATCACCGATCCCACGAAACGGAAGCCCCGCTTTTTTAGGTCTTTGCTGAGCCAGTCGGATAACGGGGTGCGGGGCGGCATTTCCGCCATGCTGGACCAGACCTGCTTGATTGCCTGGCCATCGACGAAACGCCAGAGATAGCCGTCAAAACTCCCGAACTCTGCCTGAACCCGCCGGAATGCTTGCGCATTGGTCACAGCCGAGGCGATTTTCAGGCGATTGCGGATAAGGCCGGGGTTTGCCATCAGCGCGGCGATTTTTTCCGTGCTGTAACGCGCTATTCGCTCGGGATCAAATCCGTCAAACGCGGCCCGGTACGCCTCGCGCTTGCGCAGTACGGTAACCCAGGAGAGGCCGGCCTGCGCACCCTCCAGAAGCAGGAACTCGAACAGCCGCCGGTCATCATGCTCGGGTACTCCCCACTCGGTGTCGTGGTACTGGCGTTCCAGCTCGGTACGCTCGGCCCAGGCGCAACGGGTGCGGTCGTCGCTCATTGTGCGTCCCGCGTCGCCGTTCCGGGGTTTTCAAAGGCGTGCCAGACCGGATTCAGCCCGGCGGGCAGGGCCGGCAGTCGGCCCAGTTTTGGCCAGCACTCATCCGGACCATGAAAATCGGAGCCGCAGGACGCCAGCAGATCGAAGCGCATAGCCAGGGCGGTGCTGGACTGGACATCGCCCGGGGGAGCCGTGCCGGACAGCACCTCCAGCCCCGCGCCGCCCATTTCCCGGAACTCGCCCAGAAGCCGCCGCAGCCAGCTGCCCGTGAGCTGATAGCGCTGCGGATGGGCCAGCACCGCGACGCCGCCGGCTGCCCGTATCCAGGCAATCGCTGTGTCCAAATCGGCCCAGCGGGTCGAGACATACCCGGGTTTCCCTGCTGTCAGATAGCGGTTGAAGACATCCCGCACATCGACCGCCAGCCCCAGGCTGGCAATGCAATGGGCAAAATGGGTGCGCGTGAGCATGCCCTTGCCCGCCAGTGCCTCGGCGGCCTCGAGAATGCCGGGGATGCCCGCTTTTTCCAGACGCCGGCCCATTTCACTGGCGCGCTCGGTCCTGATCGCATCGAGCTGCTGTAACCCGGCCTGCAGGAGTGCATGTTCCGCATCGATATTCAGACCGACCACATGCAGGGTTTTGTGTTGCCAGGTGGTGGAGATTTCGACGCCGGAAATCAGGCGGATGCCGGTCTCCCGCGCCGCGGCTTCGGCTTCCGCGAGGCCGGCGGTAGTGTCATGATCAGTCAGCGCCAGTACCTTGATGCCTGCTGAAGCCGCGCGGGCGACCAGTTCCGCCGGCGTGTAGACACCGTCCGAAGCGGTGGAGTGCGTGTGGAGATCGTAATTCGTCACGAGCCCCTGCATAAAATCACCCATGCGCGGGTTCCAGGACGGCCTTGATGGGCGGGGGTTTGCGCCCCGATGGGCCATACAGCCGGGAGTAGAGCCCGTCACGAGCCATCAGGGTTTCATGATTGCCGTCCTCGACGATGAGCCCATCCTCGAACACCAGAATCCGGTCGGCGTGGGTGATGGCGCTCAGCCGATGCGCCACGATCAGAGTGGTGCGCCCAGCGAGGAATTCATCCAGTGATCGGTACAGATTGGCCTCGGTGACATTATCGACGGCGGAGGTGGCCTCATCCAGTATGACAACCTTGGGGTCGGCCAGCACCATGCGGGCGATGGCCAGCCGCTGGCGCTGTCCACCGGACAGCCGCACCCCGGAGCGTCCGACCACGGCATCCAGGCCCTCCGGCGCCTCGGCGATCACCTCGCGCAGTTGCGCGATTTCGAGCGCATGCCAGAGGTCTTCATCCCGGGCGAACCGGCCCAGCGTGAGATTGGCGCGCACGGTGTCGTTGAATAGTATCGGATGCTGAAGGACTGTCACGACATGCTCCCGCACCACATCCATGCCGATCTGATCCATGGGGATGCCGTCAAAATAAATCATGCCGCTGGTGGGCGGGTAGAGGCCAATCAATACCTGCACCAGGGTCGACTTGCCGCCACCGCTAGCGCCGACCAGGGCTATTTTTTCGCCGGGCGGTATCGCCAGGGTAATGCCCTGAAGGATTTCACCGCCATTTGGGTAAGTAAAACGAAGATCTTCGATGAACACACCGACCGTCATCTTGCCGGTGAAAGGGTTGTGGCGATGCGGATAGACAGGTTCCAGCTGCCGGGCGCAAAACTGGTTGAGCCGCTCCAGTGCTGCCTTGGCGCCGTAATAAGCATACTGCATGCCGAGTATTTCCTGCACCGGCGCCATCATGAACCAGAGATAACCGGACACCGCCATCATCTCACCGATGGAGAGGTCCGAGTAGACGACCATGAACAGGGACAGCCCCCGAAACACATCGAACCCGGTCAGAAATACCAGAAAGCTCATGCGGCTGGCGGCATCGCTTTTCCAGGCATAGGCGGAAGAGTGTTCGCGTACCGACCACGCTGCATCGACCAGTCGACCCAGATAATGTTGTTCACGGTTACTGGCCCGAATCTGATGAATGGCCTCCAGGGTCTCGTTCAGCGTAGTCTGAAAGGCGCCGATCGCGGTATTCTCGCGGCGTTTTAGTGTCTTGACCTGCTTGCCGAGCGCCCGGGTAAAGAAGACCACCACGGGGTTCAGTAGCAGGATGAACAGTGCCAGTTGCCAGTTCATCCACAGCAACACCGCGGCGGTTCCGGTCAGTGTCAGCACCGCCACAAGGCTGCGTGCCACGGTAGTGCCGATGAACGTATCCAGGGTGTCAAGATCGGTCACCATGTGTGTCACCACGGCGCCGCTGCCGAGGCTCTCGTACTCCGCCATCGAAATCCGCTCCAGACGACCGATGAGCAGGGTGCGGATGCGGAAGATGACATCCTTGGAAATCAGGCTGAACTGTCGTGTCTGCAATACATTGAACATCGCGGCCAGCAATCTGAGGAGCAGCGTCAAAACCAGCAAGGCCAGGATGTAGAGCGTTGGGCCATGATAAGACTCGGGAAAGAGTCCATCCATCAGCCGCACGGCCAGTCCGGGCTTGTTAAGCAGCACTTCATCCACGAGCATCGGCAGCAGCAAGGGCACCGGTACCGCGGCTACTGCGGCCAGAATCGCGACGCCCTGAGCCATGACCAGCTCTCGTCGGTGCCGGAAAACAATGCGCTTGATATAGCCCCAGTTCAGTGTGAGCAAGGGCGGCTGATCAGTGTGTGCCGTCATGAAATCGGAATATGGAGCAAAGCCTGTGGTTGGCGGCGCATCAAGGTGAGGGAGAATAACAAAGAGGCTTGCTTCTCTCGTGAAGCAAGGGTTTTCAGTCGGGAAAAAACGTATCGAAGCCTTACTTTCTAGAAGGAAGGTAAAGATCGCCAGAGGCTTCTGCTACTATAATGCGCATTTTTATTTGCATCTGTATGCGCAGCCTGAGCCTCAAAGCGACCTGCGGAGCAAGGTACGGTGTCAGTTTCCGCATGTACACCCCACCATTACAAGAAAGTATAAAACCCTGACCAACCTAATGACACTCACGGAAGCCTCTTTACTACCCAACCGCCAACCCAGCTATGCGCGCGAGGAACTGCTGCAGTGCGGGCGCGGCGAGCTGTTTGGACCGGGTAATGCTCAGTTGCCACTGCCGCCCATGCTGATGTTCGATCGGATTGCCCACATTGCCGCCGATGGCGGCACCTTCGACAAAGGCCATATGGTTGCTGAACTCGATATTACCCCGAAACTCTGGTTTTTCGACTGCCACTTCCAGAACGATCCGGTGATGCCCGGCTGCCTTGGGCTGGATGCGATGTGGCAGATGGTGGGTTTTTTTCTGGGTTGGCTGGGCGGTCCAGGTCGAGGGCGAGCTCTCGGTGTAGGGGAAGTCAAGTTTCGCGGACAGGTGCTGCCCGCGAACCGACTGATAACCTACCGTATCAACCTGAAACGAGTCATGATGCGAAAACTGGTGATGGGGATCGCGGACGCCGAAATGGAGTGCGATGGCCGTGTCATTTACGAGGCCAACGACCTGAGAGTCGGCCTTTTCACCTCCACAGACGACTTCTGAGGAGCAAAGAAATATGAAGCGTGTTGTTATAACCGGAATGGGTATCGTTTCCAGCCTCGGCAATACTAAGGCGGACGTCACTGAATCCTTGCGGCTGGGCCGGTCCGGCGTCAAACACAGCGAGGAGTACGCGGAACTGGGTTTCCGCAGCCACGTCCATGCCCCGCTCTCAATAGATCCTGATTCCCTGATCGACCGGAAAATCCGTCGATTCATGGGCGATGGCGCGGCCTACAATTATGTGGCGATGGCCGAAGCCATCACCGATGCGGGCCTCGAGGATGCCGAGGTCTCCAATCCCAGGGCCGGGTTGATCATGGGTTCAGGTGGTCCCTCGACTTCCAACCTGCTTACGGCCTGGGACAATTTCCGCGAAAAGGGCATCAAGAAAGTTGGCCCGTACATGGTGCCGCGCGCCATGTCCAACACCAATTCGGCCTGTCTCGCAACGCCCTTCAAAATTCAGGGTGTCAATTACTCGATCAGCTCGGCTTGTGCCACCAGCGCACATTGTGTGGGTAATGCCGCCGAATTGATCCAGCTGGGCAAGCAGGACATCATCTTTGCCGGTGGCGGCGAGGAGCTGCACTGGACCTTGAGCGTGTTGTTCGACGCCATGGGCGCCCTTTCTACCAAATACAACGCCACACCCGAGCGTGCCTCCCGTGCCTACGACGCGGACCGGGACGGCTTCGTGATTTCGGGCGGCGGTGGTGTGCTGGTCCTGGAAGAGCTGGAGCACGCCAAAGCCAGGGGCGCCAGGATTTACGCCGAGCTCACCGGCTATGGCGCCACGTCCGATGGCTACGACATGGTGCAGCCGTCCGGTGAAGGCGCGGTACGCTGCATGCGGCAAGCCATGGCCGAACTGCACGCGCCAATCGACTATATCAACGCGCATGGTACCAGCACCCCGGTGGGTGATATCCGCGAGCTGGAAGCCGTTAAGGAGGTGTTCGGGAGTCAGATACCGCACCTCAGTTCCACCAAATCGTTATCGGGGCACTCGCTGGGCGCCGCGGGTGTGCATGAGGCCATTTACGCACTGCTCATGATGGAAAGCCGGTTTATCGCCGCGTCGGCCAATATCGACACGCTCGACCCCGGGGCGGAAGGGGTACCGATCGTGCGCCAGCGTATTGATGACGCGCACATCGATGTCGCCATGTCGAATAGCTTCGGGTTTGGCGGCACCAACGCCAGCTTGGTATTTCAGCGGTATGACGGATAGCGCCACCACGGGGTTGGGCGAAAAGCAGCGTTACGATTTCAACAAGCTCCAGAAGCGCTTGCGCCGCCTGACCGGGGATGCGATCGCCGACTTCGGCATGATCGAGGACGGCGACAGGGTGATGGTGTGCCTGTCCGGCGGCAAGGATTCCTACACGCTACTGGATATTCTCTGGGGTTTGCGCCTGAGCGCGCCGATCCACTTCGATATCGTCGCCGTCAATCTGGATCAGAAGCAGCCGGGATTTCCAGAGCAAGTATTGCCTAATTATCTGAGCGGGCGGCAAATCCCTTTCCAGATCATCGAGCAGGATACCTACAGCATCGTCAAGCGCGTAGTACCGGAGGGCAAGACAACCTGTGGACTCTGCTCCCGCCTCCGCCGCGGAGTGTTGTACCGGCATGCGGCCGAACATGGCATGACCAAGATTGCCCTGGGCCATCACCGCGACGATATCCTAGAAACCTTTTTTCTCAACCTCTTTTTTGGCGGTACCCTCAAGGCCATGCCGCCGAAGCTGCTCAGCGACAGTCGTGAGCACGTGGTCATCCGCCCCCTCGCCTATTGCAAGGAGAAGGATATCGATGCCTATGCCCGTATCCGGGCTTTCCCTCTGATCCCTTGCAACCTCTGCGGCTCACAGGAAAACCTCCAGCGCCAGGCCATGAAGGAGATGCTGCGGGACTGGGAAAAACGCCATCCGGGTCGCGTGGAAACCATCTTCAAAGCCCTGCAGAATGTGGCGCCCTCGCAGCTGGCGGATCGGTCGTTGTTTGACTTCGGGGCACTCGAATCACTGCGCGGGCATGGGATCCAGCCCGTCAAAGAGACTATCTCCGTAGTGGACCTTCGCTTGCTAGACAGGCAGGAAGATAGACGGATTCAGGATTGCGGTTGATGTCCCCACAACCGACTGCCGGTCCGCTTAGTAGTCCGTTATCCGGACCGGCAGTTGGATCAAGTCAGGTTTTCTTGGGAATAAATCATTAGTGTCCGGAGATTTATGTGAATAAGAGGATAACCGGCACATAACGTGCCTTATGTAATGGCCTCTATCCGCCGGCTGAGGACCAGCGCACAAGCCAGATGAAGCAGGACCAGATAGTGTTTCCCTCGGCGAATATACCGCGTCCGGATTGCCCGGAACCCTTTCAGCCACCCAAAGGTTCGCTCAACGACCCAGCGGCGGGCGGGATGGTTTTCCTCGGGCGCGGCCCACTGTTCCACGCCGGCCCGGAGGATATGCGGCATGTGCCGGTGGCCCCGGACTTCGGCCTCGACACGTTTCAGGTCAAAGGCTTTGTCCAGGCACCGGTGCTGGTGCTCAGCCTCCGCGGAATCCGGGCCGGGGGCCCGGCCTTCAAGGTGGCCGTCACCCAGCGGCTGTCGTGGCCGTTGCCGGGCGGTGCCCTTGCGCGTACAGCACACCACAATTGTCGTGTTTTGCTGTGAGGAGGCCATCATGGACATCACCCCGATCTGCCCGCGCGTCATTGGACTGGATGTGCATCAGGCCAAGCGACAGCGCGCAGCCGCTAACAACCAGCCGATAGGTCACATAAGGTTCGCCGTTGGCGGGGCTACGGGTTTGGGTGCGACGGATATACATGGGGACACCCTACTGCGGCCCGGCGGCAGATGCAATAGGGAGCCTTGTCCAATGAGACATGAGCCTGAAGGGAGGGGCGTATTTCCACCGTGAGGTGAGCCTGAAGGCGTTGAAGTTGGGATCATGGAGACATGATCGTGACCATACATACCGCTGGACTT
>JAJRDJ010000431.1 GCA_028678445.1 Methylococcaceae bacterium | reverse complement strand
GCATCTTGATAAAAAGATCGAACCATCGGTCGATCTTCCGCCATTCGGAGAAGTCTGTCTCAGGGTGTCACAGTTTTCAACCGCCTTTCTAACGTCTCGCTTTTCGTCCGCCCTTTATAGAAGAGGGCACCATTACCACGCCCTTCGACATGACGGTGCTGAACGACCTGGACCGCTTCCATCTCGTGATGGACACCATCGACCGCCTGCCGCAGACCGGCGACAAGGGCATTTACCTGAAGCAGCAGCTCAAGGACAAGCTGATCGAGCACAAGCAATATATCGACAAACACGGCGAGGACCTGCCGGAAATCCGTAACTGGAAGTGGGATCTGACCCATGAGTAAGTTCAGGCAACTTTGGAGCAATCTGCGGTCAAGCTTTTGGTTTGTGCCTTCGCTGATTGTCGTGTTCAGCATTGGCTTCGCGATAGCTCTGATCGAAACCGACACCGCCGGGACCGACCGTTTGGCAGCTCAGTGGCCACGCCTGTTTGGGGCCGGGGCGGAAGGTGCACGCGGGATGATGTCCACGATTGCCGGTTCGATGATGACCGTGGTGGGCGTCACGTTCTCCATGATCCTGGTGGTGCTGGCGCTGGCTTCGAGCCAATACACCTCGCGCATTCTGCGAAATTTTATACGCAACCGTGTCACGCAGATCGTGCTCGGGATCTTCGCCGGCATTTTCACTTATTGCCTGATCGTCTTGCGCACCATTCGCGGCGGTAACGAGGGCGCATTTGTTCCAAGCTTTGCGGTGTTCTTCGGCTTCGTGCTGGCGCTCGGAGGTGTTGCCGCCCTCATGTTCTTCATTCATCACATCGCCTCTTCGATCCAGGCTTCCAGCATCATCGCCTCGGTCGCTCAGGAAACAATTGCGGCCATTGACCGGCTTTTTCCGGAAAAACTTGGACATGGGTCGGGCGAAGACGATGATGATCAGACGCTACGCCCTCTATCCGAGCGGAATTGGTGCGCCGTCCCGGCCAGGCAGAGCGGCTATATCCAGGGGGTGAATAACACAGCGCTCCTGCGCTTGGCGCGGGACAGGAAAAGCATCGTGCGGATGGAGCACGGCATCGGTGAGTTCGTTGTCCAGGACACCACGCTGGCCTCCCTCTTTATGGAAGACCCGCCGGATCAAGAGACGGTTGCTGCCCTGCAGAAGACTTACAGCATCAGTAGCCACCGCACGTTGGAACAGGATGCGGCCTTCGGCATCAGGCAGATCGTGGATGTGGCGTTGAAAGCGCTCTCCCCCGGCATCAACGACGTCACGACGGCCGTAACGTGCGTGGATTATCTGACGGCGATTCTGGCGCGGATAGCGCCTCGGCAAATCCCCTCATCGCACCGTTACGAGGAAGGGGAACTGCGAGTGATCGCCAAAGGCCCGAGCTTTGAAAGCTTGCTGGTCGAATCGTTCGACCAAATTCGAAGCAGCGCCACAGGCAATGTCGCCATCATGTTGCGGATGCTGGGTGCGCTGCAAACCATTGCCGGCCTGACGGCCGGCCCACACAGGCGGCGGGCGCTTTGCGATCAAGCGCAATGGATCGCCGAACTGGCCGAGCGCACCCTCGAGTCCGTGCATGACCGTGTGAGGATCGACACGCGGCTGGCGCGCGTGCGCGAAGCGCTCGAAACCGAGCCTGCTTTGTGTCCAGGGGAGGAGAAGGAATAGTCTTGCATAATTGAGCACAAGCAATACATCGACAAACACGGCGAAGACCCGCCGGAAATCCGGAACTGGAAGTGAGGCAACCTCAAATGAATACGCAAGAGCTTACAGATACCGCGAGGACGCTGGTCGCCGGCGACAAGGGACTGCTGGCGATGGATGAAAGCAATCCAACCTGCAACAAACGATTTGCCAAGTTGGGGATTCCCCAGACCGAGGAGGCCCGGCGCGCCTACAGGGAGTTGATTGTGACCACGCCCGGTCTCGGTGAGTGCATCAGTGGCGTGATCCTCTACGACGAGACCTTCCGCCAGCAGAAAAATGACGGCACCCCCTTTGTTAAAGTCATCACCGCTGCCGGGATTATTCCCGGCATCAAAGTCGACACCGGCGCAAAGGACATGTCCGGTCGTCTCGGAGAGAAAATAACCGAGGGTCTGGACGGATTGCGCGATCGCCTCAAGGAATATTTTAAAATGGGCGCCCGCTTTGCCAAGTGGCGCGCGGTGATTGCCGTGGGCGATGGCATTCCCAGTCGGGGTTGCATCGAGGCCAACGCGCAGGCTTTGGCTCGCTATGCCGCGTTGTGCCAGGAAACTCGACTGGTCCCCATCGTCGAGCCGGAAGTGCTCATGGACGGCGAGCATACCCTTGAGCGGTGCTGCGAGGTAACGGAGGAAGTCCTGCGAACGGTTTTCAACCAGCTTTACACACAACGGGTTACGCTGGAGGGTATGATCCTGAAGCCCAAAATGGTGCTGCCGGTTTTGACCTGCCCCAAGCAAGAAACGGTGGACGAGGTGGCCGAAGCCACTGTGAG
>JAJRDJ010000430.1 GCA_028678445.1 Methylococcaceae bacterium | reverse complement strand
GTACACCGTGGCGAGGCCAATCTCCTCACCCTCGGCAGCAAGACATTTGGATATTTCCTCAGCACTCAGATGGCGGTCGGCGGCCTCCCGCTGCTCGAGTATTTCCAATATTTTGATGCGTGGGAGTGTGACCTTGAGTCCCGCATTTCTGATGTCTTTGCTTTCCAGGGCGATTGCTCCGTCGGTGTTTTAAGCTGCCCAATAGGGTATGATTTTAATTTTGACTATCCTTAAATCATCATACCATGCTGGGCTCTCGCATTGTTATCGCCGCCGGTTTTGCACTCTTCGTGGCGGGATGTTCATGGGAATGGCTGCCCTTCGTCTATCATCAGGACATCCATCAAGGTAACGTCATTTCCCAGGAAATGATTGACCAATTGCGGCCTGGTATGACGAAGCGCCAGGTGACTTACATCATGGGTGCCCCCCTGATGGTAGATCCCTTTCACGATGAGCGGTGGGACTATGTCTATTCCAACCAGCCAGGTGATGAGCCGCGGGTGCAAAAGAACGTGACCTTGATTTTCAAAGGGGATGAACTCAGCGCCTTGCAGGGTGACTTCCATCCGGGTACCTTGCCTAACATCGAGATGCGTAAGGATACGACCATCAATGTCCCTAAAATCGATAGGGAAAAGACTTTTTGGCAAATGATTACCGGCGTGTTCAGCGACGATGAAGAATGATGAACTAGACTCCGGTCTATCGGCGCTGGACACGTTCTCGTCTGGCTGCTCTGGGTTCAACGATGAGGGGACGATAAATTTCGATCCGGTCTCCCGGGCGAACTGGCTGATTCATGGCGCAGGGCTTGCCGAAGATTCCCACACTGGCCGAGGTAAGGTCGATCTCCGGAAACCGCGCCAATATCCCTGATTCACGAATCGTCGCTTCCACCGTAGCCGTATTATTGCTCATGTAAACCGTCAGAACTTCCTGTTCTTGAGGTGTTGCATACGCTACCTCGACTCGCAATGCTTCCGCCTTGGGGTAGGAATGGACCTGAAGGCTCAGAGTACACCCATGGCATGTGAGAAGACGATGGCAATCGCGATGGGTGCCACAAAGCGGGTCAGTACTTGCCACCAAACATAGCGGGGGCCCAGTTCAAGTTCCCGTTCGCTGTCCCGGGTCTTGACGACCCAACTCGCGAAAATAGCCACCAGAATTCCTCCTGTCGGGAGCAGAATATCGGCGGTGACAAAATCCACCAGTTCAAAAAAGTTTCTGCCGAACCAGGTGGTGTTTGACCACGCATTGAAAGATAGCAGTGTGCCGATTCCCAAAAACCAACAGATTGAGCCTGCGTACAGGCTGGCCTTGGGACGGCTGATCCCGCGATTTTCGGATAACCAGGCCACCGCAGGCTCGATCAACGCAATGGAGGATGTGATGGCCGCAAAAAATATCAGAATAAAGAAGAGGGAGCCGACCAGCGACCCAGCCGGCATCTGGCCAAATGCCAGGGGCAATGTCTCGAATATCAGGCCTGGTCCCATGCCGGGTGCCAATTGATAGCTGAACACCACCGGAAAAATGGCAATCCCGGCCAAGAGGGCCACTAGCGTATCCGCCGCAGCGACAAAAGCGGTTGAGCGGCTTATCGATACATGGTCAGGCAAGTAAGAACCATAAACCATGATGGAGCCCATGCCCAGTCCCAGCGAGAAGAAGGCCTGCCCCATCGCGATTAATACGCTTTCGCCGGTCAGTTTGCCGAAGTCCGGTTTGAACAGGAAAGCCATCCCCTGACCGAAGCCCTCGGTACCAGCGGCGTAAACGTCGAGTACCAGCAGCATCACCAACAAGCCAGGCATCATGATGCGGGTCACGCGCTCGAGGCCTTGACTCACACCTTTGCTTACGATGAGGAGGGTGGCCCCCATGAAGGCGGTGTGCCACACCAACTGGATGTCAGAAGCGGCCTTGAGATCAAGGAAAGTTTGCTGGGTGTCTGTTGTGCTGACTCGATCCATAAAGCCACCCGCCATTTTGACGATGTAGGCCATCGACCATCCGGCGATAACGGAGTAATAAGACAGGATAAGAAACCCCGCAAGCACCCCCAGCCATCCGACATAACGCCAGAGCGGGTTGGCGCCCGCTTCCTCCGCCAGACTGGCCATGGTGTTGATCGGACTCTGTCGCCCGCGACGCCCCAACATTGTCTCCGCCATCATGATGGGAATGCCGATGGCGATGACGCAGAGCAGATAGACCAGCACGAAGGCGCCGCCTCCGTTTTCTCCGACCAGATAAGGAAATTTCCAGATATTGCCAAGGCCAATCGCTGAACCGCTGGCGGCCAGGATGAATGCCAATCGAGAGGACCATTGTCCATGCAAAAAGCGTTTATCGGTCATGAGACTCTGTTATGCACTGAGTTGGTGTTGAAGGCCCGAAGGGAAGCGTAATCGAGTAAAATAACAAGTTTTGGCGATTGCGTCAGGGATTCCAGATCGACATATGGCTGCAAAGAAGAAAAAGGATTCTCCGGGCGGTTCTACCATCGCGCTTAACCGGCAGGCTACCCATGACTATTTCATCGAAGAGCGTTACGAGGCCGGGCTGGTGCTGCAAGGCTGGGAAGTCAAGAGTCTCAGGTCGGGGCGGGCGCAACTCAAGGAGAGTTATGTCGTGCTCAAAGGGGGGGATGCCTGGCTCTTAGGGTCGCATATTTCGCCACTGACAACGGCTTCCACTCATATTGTTCCCGACCCAATGCGCACCCGTAAGTTGCTCCTACACCGGGGGGAACTGAACAAGCTGATTGGACATGTCGAACGAAAAGGCTACACGCTTGTTCCGCTTGCCCTTTACTGGAAAAAGGGGCGCGCCAAACTCGAAATCGGGTTGGCCAAGGGCAAAAAGCTGCATGATAAGCGCGCGACCGAAAAGAATCGCGACTGGGAGCGCGAGAAACAACGGATTATGAAGCACGGCTAGGAAAGTCGCTATGACCATAGGCTGTATCAAGGCGATAGCAATAGGCCTGAGCCCAGTTCTCGTCAAGCAAGGATTTCTTCAACTCATGAATCCCGGCCAGACCGGCACGGGCGCAAGGCATTCATTATGTACCGATTCCTGACACATCTCATTGTATTGATCGCCGCGATGCTTGTGGTGCATCGGGCCGAAGCGCGAGACTATTCGGCCCTGGTAGTGGAGCCTGAATCCGGTCGGGTGCTCTATGAGAAATTTGCCAACGAATTACGGCACCCCGCCTCGGTAACCAAAATGATGACGCTTTATCTGGTCTTCGAAGCGCTGGAGCGAGGGGATATCACCCTGAACACGCCCTTCGACGTATCGCGCAATGCGGTATTGCGCCCGCCTTCGCGCCTTGGACTGACACCGGGTGATACACTGAGTGTGGAGGACGCCATTCTCGGTCTGGTGACGCGTTCGGCCAACGATGTGGCCACAGTCATTGCCGAAAATCTCGGCGGCTCGGAAACGGTCTTTGCCGAGATGATGACCGCCAGGGCGTACCGTCTCGGGATGCGTGATACGGTGTTCCGCAATGCCTCAGGTCTACCCGATCCACAACAGGTCACCACGGCTTGGGACATGTTCAAGCTGGGCAGGGCGCTGCTTCAGGATTTTCCTCGGTACTACCCGTATTTTTCCACGCCGCGGTTTTATTACCGGGGTCAGAGTTTCGACAATCACAATCACTTGATGGAAACCTATCCGGGCATGGATGGGATCAAGACAGGGTTCATCAATTCTTCGGGTTTCAATCTGGTGGCCTCGGCCAAGCGGAACGGCAGGCGCTTGATTGGCGTGGTATTCGGTGGTCCTAGTGCCTCCCGGCGTGATAGTCATATGCGGGAAATTCTCGATGATGGCTTTGCTCAACTCGAGGGCGCGCCGGCCGGTTACATTGTCGCGGAGTTCGAGAAGCCGCCCGAACCGCGCGCGCGGAGGCGTTTGGAACAGTTTGAATTGGACCCACCGCAAGTCACGTTTGGCAGTGCCAACCGTTTCAAGACAACCCGGCCCGGACCTGAAGTGGTGCGTCTGGGCAACGTCTATCGCGCGCCACGCGAAACTCGCGCCGCTATGCGACCCGAGCCCCGCCCGGTTGTGAGCAAGCCACGGGCTACGCCCGCGTTGTCCTCCAGTCCCGCCGCCTCACGTCGCGCGGCTGATGCCGTGCGGGCGGCCGCCACCCGCAGCACAGCTAAACCTGTCTCCCATCGCGTGGACAAGGCACCGGCCAAAGCGGCGCCGGTCAAATCGGCATATCAGTCGCCAACGGCGAAAAAATCTTCGTCTCGCGACAAGCCTGTCCCAGCCAGCCCGCCGTGCAAGCCGGGAAAATGCAGGGGATAAGTCAAGATCGACCATGCGTGCTGTTCCCTCGGCAAGCCCTTACGAGCGTCTGGGCGGGGCGGAGACACTCAAAGTATTGGTTCAACGCTTTTATCCGCACATGGGCGCACTGCCCGAGGCGCGTGGAATACGTCAGATGCATGCGGAGGATCTCTCCGGTGCGGAAGCCAAACTGTTCAAATTCCTCTCCGGATGGCTGGGCGGACCCAATCTCTACTGGGAAGAATTCGGTCACCCACGTCTGCGCATGCGGCACTTGCCCTTTGCCATCGGGACCCATGAGCGCGACCAATGGCTGGCGTGCATGAGCCGGGCGCTGGATGAAACCGTTGCCGACCAGGAGCTCCGTCAGCAATTGCTGCAGGCCTTCACCCATACCGCCAACCATATGATCAATCAGCCCGAATGAACCGAGCAAGGCGCGAGCAAACGGAGTCCTCACGATGAAAATGAGTCCCCAGGAGTTTCTGAATTGGGAAAACAAGCGCATTACCCTTCTTGGTATGTCCGGGGTAGGCAAGACCACGCTGGCCGACAAGCTCCCGAAAGAGACCTGGTTCCACTATTCCGGTGATTACCGTATCGGTACCCGTTATCTCGATGAGCCGATCTCCGACAATATCAAGCTGCAGGCAATGGAAGTGTCTTTCCTGCGGGAGTTGCTGCAGTCGGATTCCATCTATATCCGCAGTAATATCACAATCGACAACCTGACGCCGGTCTCCACCTTTCTGGGTAAACTTGGGGATCCGCGGCAGGGCGGTTTGAGTCTGGAAGAATTCAAGCGGCGTCAGGACCTGCACCGGCAGGCGGAGATCAGCGCCATGCGCGACGTGCCGGAATTCATCCGTAAGGTCGATGCCATCTACGGCTACAAGAATTTCATCAATGACGCCGGCGGCAGTGTGTGTGAGCTGGACGACCCCGAGACCTTGCAGGTACTTGCCGAACATACCCTGATCGTCTATCTGCGGACCTCCCCCGACCTGGACCAGATGCTCATCGAACGCGCGAGAAACCATCCCAAACCTTTGTATTACCGGGAAGCATTCCTCGATGAGCAATTGCCGGCCTTCATGGCGGAGCAGGGGTATGAAGAGATCGACCAGATACCGCCCGATGCTTTTGTCTCCTGGGTCTTCCCCAAGCTATTTCTTTCCCGTCTGCCGCGCTATGAAGGAATTGCCAGCGAGTTCGGCTACACGGTCAATGCCGATGATTTGGGCAAGGTACGGGGCGAGGCCGATTTCATGGACATGATCAGTGCCGCGCTGGACCGTGTGCCGTTGCGCTGAGTGGCGGGAGGTTTAAGACATGCCCCTGGTTGCCCATACGAATCTCCCAACCTTTAGGCGCCTGAGCGAAGAGGGTCAGGAAGTCCTGACTGTGGAGCGCGCGCGGCATCAGGATATCCGCGAGATGCACATCGGGCTGCTGAACATGATGCCGGATGCGGCCCTGGAAGCCACCGAACGGCAATTTTATCGGCTGGTCGGCGCCGCCAACCCGATAGTGCAGTTTCACATGCATCCCTTCACCATCGAAGGGCTCCCGCGCAGCGAAGCGGCCCAGGCTCACATCGACCGATATTACGAGTCGTTTGCGAAAATACGCCACGACGGGCTGGATGGCCTGATTATCAGCGGGGCCAATGTGACTCACGCGCACCTCCAGGAGGAACCCTTCTGGCTGCCGCTGACGGAGGTCTTCGACTGGGCGCGTCACTGCGTCACCTCCACCCTGTGCTCCTGTCTGGCGACGCATGCGCTGATTCAGTATGGCTATGGGCTGGAACGCACCCACCTGGGCTTCAAGCGGTGGGGCGTTTATTCACACCGGGTCGTGGCGCCCCAGCACCCCCTGGTCGCGACTATCAACACCCGCTTTGATGTACCACATTCCCGTTACAATGAAATCTTCCGCGAGGACATGGAGCGCGTCGGGCTCAAGGTCTTGGTCGAGAGCGGCGAGGCGGGTGTCCACCTGGCCATAAGCGAGGATCTGGTGCGTGTCGTGTTTTTTCAGGGCCACCCCGAGTACGACACCGTCAGTCTGCTCAAGGAGTACAAGCGGGAAGTCCAGCGTTTTTTCGTCGGGGAGCGCAGCGATTATCCACCCCTACCGGAGCACTATTTCACCTACGAGTTGGCCGATCGCCTCAATGAATACGGCCAGAGGGTCCGGCTGGCCCGTCACGACGGTGCGCCGCTGCCCCCCTTGGTCGAGGCCGACATCATCCCGCACCTCGACAACACCTGGCGTGATACCGCCAAGGCGGTATTCAATAACTGGTTGGGACTTATCTACCAGGTGACCGATCAGGACCGGCGCAAGCCCCTCATGGATCAGATCGATCCCCGCGATCCGTTGGGTCTGGTTGAGAAGCTCAGCGTGACCGATCAGGTGCCGGAATACTCGCCCAGACCGCTCTGATCGGGGCCGTGCGCGCTGGCTTACGCATGGACAGGAGAGGCGGTTTTTCATAGAATCCACCTGCTCAAAAACCGACGCGAATGGACATCAACGGGACGGGCCTCGCGGTTCTTCCCGTTTTGCATGTTTAAGGTGAACCCAATTGACAACGAATGCATTGCTGGCCCTGGAAGATGGAACCCTGTTTCGGGGAATCGCTATTGGCGCCGAAGGGTGCTCGGTCGGTGAAGTCGTTTTCAATACATCCATCACGGGGTATCAGGAAATCCTCACGGACCCTTCCTATGCCCGCCAGATCGTAACCCTGACTTACCCGCATATCGGCAACGTCGGCATCAACGCCGAGGATGTTGAATCCCGGGGCCTTTTCGTCAGTGGCCTGGTGGTTCGGGATGTCCCGGCCCGCTTGAGCAACTGGCGTGCGGCGCAAAGTCTGTGCGACTACCTCAAGGCCCACAAGGTGATGGGTATCGCGGGGATCGATACCCGCAAGCTGACCCGGATTATCCGCGACAAGGGTGCCCAGCGTGGCTGCCTGATGGCGGGTGTAGACCTGGATGCCGGGGCGGCCCTTACCGAAGCGCGCGCCTTTCCGGGCCTGAAGGGCATGGATCTGGCCAGGGAAGTGACCTCTGGCTCGGCTTATCCCTGGGTGGAAGGTAGCTGGCAATTGGGTGAGGGTTACACTACACCGGAACCGGGCCGCTTCCATGTCGTCGCCTACGATTTCGGCGTCAAGCGGAATATCCTCCGGCTCCTCGCCGATCGCGGTTGCCGGCTCACGGTCGTGCCCGCAACGACAGCGGCCGAGGAAGTTCTTTCGCTGCAGCCGGATGGCATCTTTCTGTCGAATGGACCGGGTGATCCGGAGCCTTGCGACTACGCCATTCGCGCCATCAGGACCTTTCTTGAAAAGCGGATACCGCTGTTCGGCATTTGTCTCGGGCACCAATTGCTGGGTCTTGCGACCGGCGCCCAGACGGTGAAGATGAAATTCGGTCACCATGGCGCCAATCATCCGGTGCAGGAACTGGCCACGGGACGCGTGCTTATCACCAGTCAGAATCACGGCTTTGCGGTGGACGAGGCCAGCCTGCCGGGCAATGTCCGTCCCATCTACCGCTCTCTCTTCGACGACAGCCTGCAGGGGATCGAGCTGACCGATCGGCCAGCGTTCAGCTTTCAGGGTCATCCCGAAGCCAGTCCCGGCCCCCATGATTTGAAGTCCCTGTTTGATCGGTTTATCGATCAGATGACCCACGCCCGCCACTGAGAGCCGCCGCTGCATGT
>JAJRDJ010000072.1 GCA_028678445.1 Methylococcaceae bacterium | reverse complement strand
TGCTCCGCACGCCAGATGGGGAACGGCGCCTCGCCATGCGGAATCACGGCCCCTATCCCTCGGAAACGGGGGCCCGGGTGAGCGCGGACTATTGCACCGCCACGCTGCCAGTTGGAGTTGGCGAGGTGCGATATTTCATCGAGGCCGAAGACCGGCGCGGCAATGCCGCCCGGGGCGCCCTGGAACGGATTTATCTGGCTTGAAGGGAATAGGGTTGAGGGAATTGGGTCCAATTGCTGGCCAAGAATGTCAGTTGGGGGCGGGCGAGACGCTCCCAATACTGTTGAATCAAGCCGTTCGCGATGAGCCCTTCGGCTTCGCTCACGAGAGCGTTGTCGAAATGCAACTTATTGAAATTCGCTTTTAATCCATCTTCGTTGAAACGCGAGTCATTGTCATTTACAGTGACACACTTATCTGCGTGTTTTTTCTTTTCACTTCCTTCCATCATGCGATCCTATTTGTTTCTGTCCCTGATATGTATGGCCAGTTTTTCCATATTTCCGGGTTCCGGCTTTGCTGAGGTCTATTATAGCAAGGAAGAAGCCTTCGAACTGGCGTTCGGCAAGGAGGCCCAGATCGAGAGTGTGCCGGTATTCCTTACCGATGAGCAGACTGCCGCCATCGAAAAAATGGCGCTGGTCAAGCTCGACGGCCAGTTGTTCACCTTTTATGAAGGCCGGAAGAACGGGCAGTTGCTGGGCTATGCGGCGATTGAGTCGCACACGGTGCGGACGCAGCCGGAGACGCTGTTGATCGTGCTCTCGCCCAAGGGCGAGCTGGTGAAAGCGGAAATCCTGGCGTTTCACGAGCCGCCGGAATACAAGCCGCCGGCCGCCTGGTTCGCGCGGCTTTACCGGCGGCCGGTGGCGGATCTGCGGTTGAATCAGGGGGTCGATGCCATCAGCGGGGCCACGCTCAGCTCCAAGGCCTCGCTGGACGGCATACGGAAGACGCTGGCGGTGTATCAGGTGGCGGTCGCCCCCGGGGCGCCCTAATGCGCTTTTTCGTGACTGGGGAGCAGAACCGGCAGAGGCTCCTGAATACCGTCGTGCTGCTTTTCCTCGTCTACATGATGGTGCAGTGGGTGAGTAACGGTCTGATGTATTTCCACCGGATGGGTCTGAGCGCGCCTTCGGTGGTGGAGTATTACCTGGGCGCCGAGGCGAAGTTCACCCAGCCGCGCAGCTATCAGAGCCTGCTGGAGGTGTCGCACGCCCATCTGTTTTCGATGGGCATGCTCGCGGTGACGCTCACCCACTTGCTGTTGTTCGCCAATGTGCCGGTGATGGTGAAGATCGGCTTGAGCGTGCTGGTGTATTTTTCGGCGATAGCCGACGAGGCGGCGGGCTGGCTGGTGCGCTTCGTACACCCCGGGTTTGCGTACTTCAAGATCGCCGCGTTCGTGACGCTGGAGCTGAGCCTCGCGGTATTGATTGTGCTGGTCTCGGCTTCACTATGGGCACAGCGGGCCGGAATGAAGCAGGGTCGCGCTCACCCGCGTGCCCACCATCCGCAGGCCCATCCGGAAACCGGTATGAAGACCCGGCCACGCCATCATCGGCCGTCCCCGCCTACCAGAGCCTGAGCCGCTCCTGCTGGTAGTTTTCCGGTATCCGGAGCGGCTGGAGGGCATTCTTGGTGTCACCGCTGCGGGCCAGCGTCATCGATAGGGGCTGCCGGGCTTTCAGTTCCTTGAGCTGGACGGGAATGCCCGAGAGCTTGTCCAACTCGCCACGCTTGATGGCCAGGCCGAAAGGGGCGGCCAGGCTATGGGCCTGGTGAGCCAGCCGCTGGACGAATAAGGCTAATGCCCGGAGGGTTTCGACGTCACCCGCCGATAGTCCCAGCGCTTCGGGTTGCGCCAGGCAAAAGCTTAGTTCCGTGAATTTTCCGGCGCTCAGTACCGCCGGTTCGCAGCGCACCCCGGCGATGGTTTTGGGCTTGCCGTCGGCGGTTAGTTGCGTTTTCCCCGCTTCCTTCCGGGCCGTCTCGAATGCCTCCAGGGGAAAACCCTCCAGCATCTTTTCCCAACGGGCCCGCTGGTGCGGATCAAGATGGCGAATCTGATCCCCGAGACCGCGCACCAAGGGGGTCATGTCTTCGATTTGAGCACTGAGCCTGTTAACACTGTCCTCGTTCACGGGCGTGTAGCGCGCGCGGCGATGGTCGATCAGCACCAGTTGCGAACTCGTCTGTTCGAAAAGGGCATCGGTGTTGGCATCGCCAGCGGCGGCTTTGATCCACACCAC
This sequence comes from Methylococcaceae bacterium, assembly GCA_028678445.1. GTDB lineage: Bacteria > Pseudomonadota > Gammaproteobacteria > Methylococcales > Methylococcaceae > UBA6136. Next base: position 4,260 of record JAJRDJ010000072.1, on the reverse strand, counting down.
GCCATCCTGGATGTTCACGGTCTGAACGGATTGTTGGCCGCCGCGTGTCACATTGTATTCCAGCGTGCTGGCGGCCCGGCTCGGTCCGCACGGGAGTATGGCGAGGGCCATGAGGCCGGCGACTAGGGTTCTAAAGGTCATGGAGGCTCCTACGGGTGTTGAGGAAAGGCATTATTCAGGCGCCGGATGGGCGAGGGTCAGCGGGTGCAGACAGGATGGTAACAGCCCTGGTCAGGCTCAGCGTGGCATTTGGCGGGGATGATAGTATGGACCCGCGAGTCCGAGATGAGGGAAAATGAGACCCACTTTTGCCAAGTGCAGCGGCTATTTCCATTCACTTGAGGCGCATCATCAAGCACGAGGTTAGCCAGTGGTCGGTCATCATCATTCACACTCGCACAGTCACGGCCGGCAGACGCGGTTCCGCCTGCTGCTGTCTTTGCTGATCACCCTCGGTTTCGTGGTCGTCGAGGCCATTGCCGGAACAATAGCCCATAGTCTGGCCCTGCTGACCGATGCCGCGCACAACGTAACGGATGTTGCGGCGCTGGCGCTGTCCTGGTACGCGCTGCATCTCGGCGAGCGGCCGGCCCATGCTGGCAAGACTTACGGCTATCACCGGGTCGGTATTCTGGCGGCGCTGGCCAATTCGACCACGCTGGCCTTCATTGCCGCGGGTATCTGTTTCGAGGCCTGGCATCGTTTTCAAGCGCCGGAACAGGTCGCCGCCGATATTCTGATGGGAGTTGGCGCGGTGGCGCTCGTCGTTAATCTGGTCACCGCCTGGCTGGTCAGTCACGGTGCCGAGCATGACCTCAATCTCCGCAGCGCGTTCCTGCATCTGATGGGCGATGTGCTGTCGACCCTCGGGGCGATTCTGGCCGGCGTCGGCATTTATTTCACGGGTCTCAACTGGCTGGACCCCCTGGCCAGCGTGCTGATTGCCGGCCTGATTCTGTGGAATGCCTGGCTCATCCTGCGCGAGACCATCGACATCCTCCTCGAAAGCACGCCCCGGGATATCGAGATGAGCATCATGGTCCGCGATCTGATGCAGATCCAGGGGATTCGCGGCGTCCATGATCTGCATGTCTGGAGTTTGTCGCGGAGCCTGCGTTTCCTCTCCGCCCATATTCTGGTTGACGACATGCCGGTCAGCGAGGCCGGCCGCCTGCGCGACCGGTTGGCTGAGCTGATGGAGCACCACTATGGCATCCGCCACACCACGCTGCAATTCGAGACAACGGGCTGCTGCCCCGACGCCTTGTACTGCAACGCGTCGCAGACGAATCACCCACTGGCTACGGAGTGAGCCCCTCCGCCTTTAAAGCCCCCTGCACGGAGGGCCGCTCGGCTATGCGCTGCTGATAGGCCTTGAGATGCGGCCAACGTGACAGGTCGATGTGATGATAATCCGCCCAGCCAAGTATGGTGAACAAATAGGCATCGGCGATACTGAACCGCTCACCAAATAACCAGTCGCGACCGGACAATGCCGCCTCGACAAAATCAAAACGCCTGGCCAGTTGCGACAAGGCGTTCTCGCGGGTGGCCGCCGGGGTGGCGGGGTTCCACAATGGTCCGAAACCCTTGTGCAGTTCGGTGGCGATGAAGGCCAGCCACTCGATTAAGCGATAGCGTTCCAGACTCCCGAAGGCGGGAACCAGACCGCTTTCGGGTCTCTGCTCTGCAAGGTATTGGAGTATCACCTGGTTTTCGGTGAGTAGCTGGCCATCCTCCAGCAGCAGCGCGGGAACATAGCCCTTGGGGTTGATCTCAGCGAAGGTTTCGCCGTGTTCGGTCTTGCCGGTGGCAAGATCGACGCGGACCAGAGCGAAGTCATGCCCCGCCTCGCGGAGAATGATGTGGGCAGCCAGCGAACAGGCTCCCGGGGTGTAGTAAAGCTTCATGTACATAGCCTCGTGTGGGGTGGATTGAACATCGCGCCTGATCACTGGGTGGGAATGCCCGGCTCACAGCAAAGAAGCCGAGCTTTCCATCGGTATTTTTCAGCGCGGGGAGCGGATCAGGCGCTTGGGTAGATTTGGAACTGTTAGTACAACGAGGAGACGTAGCGGCTGACCGGGTCCTGCAGGGTTTCTTGCGGATGATCGGTGGAGAACAGCGGGTTGCGGTTCTTGCCGCTCAGAATGGCTGACGCACGGCTTTTCGAGCTGTCCGCTTCAAAGACGGAAATCTTGATTTCGATGACATCCGGCTGCTGCGACCAGTTCTTGTTGCGCCCCTCCCAACGAAGGATTTCCGGAACCACATAGTAGCTGTTCGACGAACCCGTATGGGTGCGCTTCAGACAGCTGAGGTCCTGGCATTGCTCGGACACGACGACATGGTCCGAAAACCGGGCAAACGCCGCGCGGACATTCGCCGCGGTCATGCGTCCGGAACCGGGGTATTCGGTATTCTCATACCAGCCATTCTTGGGCGTGGCGATGTAGACAGGCTTGCCGCGGGTCAGGTGGGATTTCGGGTCGTTCAGCACCGAGCGGGTGAACGTGGTGCCTTCGGAAGCACAGCCGGCCGTGATGAGAATGGCAATCAGGAGAGCAGTAAAGCGCATGGATGTTACCGAGGGTGATTGAGTAAGGGATGGATTAGTTTAGACCAAATAGTCCGGTTTGCTTCGTGAACGGCGTTGCCCTTCAGATTAATTTTTCATTAGCATTTGCGGGTGTAGGTAAAATAATCAGGGCGTCACACCGGGTTAATATCCCGGACATCGCAAAAGCCAATCCCCATGAAAGGGAAGTCGTTGATGCCATGGAGCCTACAGTACTTGCCCTGATATTGATTCCCTCCGTGATTTTTTCGCCAAGTGTGGCCCGGCTGAGCCATTGGTCACGGGATTTTTATGCGTACAAAACATATTTCACCCAGTGATTCACAAGCTCCGGGCGGGCCCCGCCGAGAATTCTTGAAAGTCTTGCTGGGCTGGCTTGCCTGGACATCGGGCTGGAATAGAGCCCTGGCGGCTGGTCCGCCCAATCGGGTTCAGCCTCCTTCGGCGCGCCGGCCGGCCGCGGGAGATATTGATCAGGCTCTGGCTTTGGTATTGGGCGGCCGAGCCTGGCTGCCTAATGACGCGGTTAGAATGGAAATCCCCCAGCTCGCGGAAAATGGCGCCATAGTTCCCATCACGGTCGAGAGCCGGCTACCCGATACCCGGCGGATTCTGGTGTTTGCCGAAAAAAACCCCGACCCGTTGCTCGCCGAGTTTCATTTTGAGCCCGGCGCGGACCCTTGGGTGACCCTGAGACTCAAGCTGAATGAGACCGGCCCGGTATTGGCCATTGTCGAATCGGGCGGTCAGTTTCATGGAGCAAAGACGATCGTCAAAGTCATGCTCGGAGGCTGCGGATGACTCATGCCGGAGCCATGGTCCCGCGCGCTTTGACTCCCAAGGGGCTGAGCTGAAAGGAAATCCGAACCTGTGCTTATGACTTAGGCCGCGCTGGCAAGACTTCCAGCGACTCCGATAAATCTGTTCCGGAGGCATTGGGAAGTGAGGTTTTTGGTATTCCTGAGCATTGGGCTACATATAAAGAATGACAAGCCAGAAGAAGTCTTTTACTATTCGACTCCGTTGACACAAGGGAATGGAATGTTCAATCCATTGCGTGCGCGGCGTCCAGATTGGCGGCCCGGTTTTCCGGAGCCACGGTATATTGACGCAGGCGGCGTTGGTGTCAGCAACTGGGAATTTCGATAACTGATTGGTTGCCTGAAAGGGCCGCCAGAGGAGACACAAGAAACATGAAAATGAGCAAGATTTCTACCGTAGTTAGCAGCGCACTTCTGGCTTTGGCCGTTTCCGGCAGCGTTTTTGCCGCGGAGAATGCCGAAGGCGTCAAGGAGCATCTGGGTTTGACTCTGGAAAGAGTCAAGGCTGCTCAGGCTGCCGCTGCAGCGGGCAATAGGGATGAATGCCTGTCGAACATCAAGGCTGCCAAGCAGCATTACAAGGAAGTTACCGGCGATGCCGCCGGCAAGCCTCTTCAGGATGCCATCAAGAATCTGAAAGTAGGCCAGGAAGAATGTCTGGCAGGTGATACCGCCAAGGGAGCAACTACCCTGACCGGAGTGGTCAATGAGCTGAACGGGATAGTGGCCACATCCAAGAAGTAAGCCAAGAAAAACCGCACTTAGCGGTTTGAATCAAAGGGCAGGGTGGTATCACTCTGCCCTTTTTTGTTAACGTCAAGCATTTATCTTGGCGAGTAGCTTGTGGCCTGAATCGCCGGC
>JAJRDJ010000429.1 GCA_028678445.1 Methylococcaceae bacterium | reverse complement strand
GCCCGGATGCTGGAAATCGCCAGCAAGCTGGGGCGACCGGCGACCGGGTCCGGCGCAGCCGTCCGCTCAAGCCCCGGAGGGGCGGCCTGACAATAGCCCAGGGCCAGCGAGGCACGCCTGCCTTGCCGAAGCTCTGAGCGAAGGCAGGAGCGCTGCCCTGGGTGCGCCGTACCCGCCGCGTTAGTCCCCCTCCACCTGGTTGTGACGAAGTCGCGCTCAGTTTCCCAGAGGAAATTGAGGGGGATTTAGAAGAGCGCGGTGGGGGAAGGAAGCGGGGCGGCAAGTCCGGACTACCTCTTTGCGAGCAGCTCGATGAATTGGACAAGCAGTATCCAGCCGGTAAGGGCCACGGGAAAGCCGAGCAGGACCAGGGCGTACATGCTGGTGGCAAAGAAGGCCATCCAGGACTTGTGCCCGTCCGATTTTCGAACCCAAACGAACACGCAGTAGGCTGCGGCTAGCAGTGGCAACACCAGGAGGAGGGGCCTGAAGTTGAAGCAGAGCCGAACGAATGCGGGAAGGGGGGCAGATTCCAACATTCTTGCGGCTGTCTGTTCGACCACCAGGAGGATGGCCCAGAGGCAGCCGCAGGCCGTTGCGAAGGCGGCAGTTACTAGACCATGGGCTAGCTTATTCATAGTTGTTCGATTAGACCGAGCCAGGCCCATTTCATCACGGAACCTAGTGCCGCGGCAGGGTGCAGGGGATTGAACTTCGGCCCGGCATGATAGGGGCCGTCGGGCTTTTCACCTTCGAGTCCTGTGACGACGTTGCCCCCGCCCCGGAGTACGGAAATGTGTTAACCGATTGAGAAATCGCTCCTTTCCAGGGCAGTTCGGACGCGGGCTTCTGCTTGGCACCGGCCTTTTTGTGCCCGGCCTACCGCAGAACCGCGCCAGTTTTGTCGCATTTCCCGGCCGCCCAGCCTCTGCCACCCGGCAACGTCACTGGTATTCGGTCAAAACCGTGGAAAACTGGCAAAATGTCCATGTTGATGCCCTCCGCCCGTTCTGGCAGGATGACGTTGCTTTGGTTGAGCGCAAGAACCGATTCTCCCTCACCCGCGCGGCGTCAAGTACAAGCGGGCGCCACAAGAGCAGTCTTGTGCTATCAGTAGTTGTACTGATCGCGTCCGTGTCCCTGCTTGCCTGCGGCTGTGGCGCTGACCACAAGCCCCGTGCATGTAGCACGCCCGCCTCCGCCGCCTCCCTGCGGCCGGTGAAGGTGGTGCTGGTGGGGGCGTCATCGGTGGCCGAGTATCACGACCCCAAGCCCAATCGCGGCTGGGGCCAGATGCTCGGGGAATTCATGGCCCCGCAGGTAACGGTGGCCAATCATGCCCACGGCGGGCGCAGCACCAAGAGCTTCATTGCAGAGGGCCGCTGGGATCGGGCGCTGGCGGACCGGCCGGATTTCGTGCTGATCCAGTTCGGCCACAACGACGGGCCGGGCAAGGGCGATCGGACCACGGACCCGGATACCGAATACCGGGCGAATCTGCAGCGGTATGTCGATGAGAGCCGCGCCCAGGGCGCCATTCCCATCCTCGTGACCCCGGTGGCGCGGCGCAACTTCACCAGCGACGGCAAGATCGCCGTCGATAGCCTTCAGCCCTACGTGCGGGTGATGAGGGAGGTCGCGCAAGAGCGCAAGGTCCCCCTGGTGGACCTCAACGCCGCGATCATCGAACTGTATGAGCGATTAGGCGAGGACGGCAGCGCCTACATCAGCGCCACCGCCACCGACCGCACGCATCCCTCCCCCGCAGGCGCCCGGATCAACGCGGAGATAGTCGCGCGGCAGCTTTGCGACGTCTGCCCGGAGCTGGCACCGCACATCAGGCTGCCGCAGGTCCAGTGTCCTCAGGCTCCGAAATAGAACCCAAATTCAGATGAACACAAACGCAGCAGAGGAACAGGTATACCTGGCGATCACTCGCCGTAGCTTTCTCAAAGTGGGCGCTCTCGGGATCGCCGTTGCCAGCGTCGGTCCTCTCAGTGCGCAAACTGCCACGAAGAGCGCGAGGCAGTCGGAAGCGGCTGACGAGACCGAGTATCTGACGCGCGAGGAGAACTTCGTGAATGTGGGACGGGGCAGCCCGCCTCCCCACGAACTGCCTGCGGAGAAGCGCCTCGCGGGCGGGTTGACACCGGAAACGTGGCGCCTTGAGGTGGTACCTGACCCGGACAGCGACGCGCAAGTCGAACATCCGCTTTCAAAGGAGGAAGGCAACGCCCTTACCTGGAAACAGTTGATGACGCTGGCAGAGAAAAGGGCCGTCCGGTTCCTGCACGTGATTTCGTGTACCAACATGCCCAAGCCGCTGGGCATTGGATTGTGGGAAGGGGTCCCTTTGCGCGAGATTATCTGGCTGACTCGACCAAAGACCAACATCCGGCGGGTGTGGTATCACGGCTATCACAACGATGATCCGAAGCAGCGATTCCAGAGTTCGCTGTCAGTCGGCCGGGTACTGGAGGAGCCGTTGGGCGAATTTCCGATCATCTTGTGCTACAAACTGAATGGGCAGTGGCTGACGGCCAAGCGTGGCGGGCCGGTGCGCATGATTGTACCGGGCGCTTACGGGAACAAATCGGTGAAATGGATTCAGCGTGTAGTGCTGACGAACAACCCACGTCAAAATGACACTTATGCGGATTGGAACAACGACACCGAAAGCCCGCTGAAGACTTGCGCCTCGTTCCACTCCGTGCCGAAGAAGGCCAAAGCGGGGCAAGTGTTGTCAATCATCGGGATGGCACAGGTGGGCATGTCGGGCTTGAGCAAGGTGCAGTATTGGATCACCCCCCAGAACATGGTGCTGCCGGACGATGATCCTTACTTTACCGCCGCTGATTGGCACGATGCCGAGATCCTGCCGGCTCCAACCCGGTGGGGAGGCGGACTACCGGACGGGAAGCTACCCGCAGTTCCGCTGCAGTTCGATGGGGACACAGGTAAACCGAGCGAGTGGCCGATGCGTGACACGATTGCGTTCTGGACGGCGCGACTGAGCGATCTCAAACCGGGCGAGTACGATTTGCGCTG
>JAJRDJ010000428.1 GCA_028678445.1 Methylococcaceae bacterium | reverse complement strand
TGGCGCTGGGCCGATGTGCCGTTTTATCTCCGTACCGGCAAGCGCATGGGCGCCCGCTCGACGGAAATCGTCATTCAGTTCCGCCGGGCGCCGCTGGTGCTCTTCCGTAATACAGCCATCGAACAACTCCGCACCAACCGCCTGGTGATTCATCTTCAGCCCAATGAGGGCATTTCCCTGCAATTCGGTGCCAAGGTGCCGGGTCCGGTCATGAAACTCGGTTCGGTCAAGATGGACTTTGATTACGTGGATTATTTCGGCTCGACCCCCGATACCGGCTACGAACGCCTGCTGCTCGACTGCATGATGGGTGATGCGACGCTCTTCATGCGCGCCGACATGGTGGAAGCGGGTTGGAGCCTGATCCAGCCGGTGCTGGACGTCTGGAAAGCGCTGCCGCCGCGGACCTTCCCGAATTATGCCGCAGGATCCTGGGGCCCTCGTGAAGCGGAAGAATTGCTCGAACGCGACGGCCGACACTGGATCAATGTCCCCTGATTTCTGGGAACGGACCTCCACCTGCATGGCCAAGGGGCGGCGGTGACTCTGCCCAGCGAACCGTTCTGGGAGCGCAAGACCCTGGCCGAGCTGAGCGAGGCTGAATGGGAATCTCTCTGTGATGGCTGCGGCCGCTGCTGCCTCAACAAGCTGGAGGACGAAGACACCGGTGAAATCTTCTTCACCCAGGCGGCCTGCCACCTCCTGGACATCCAACGCTGCCGATGCACCCAATACGCCAGGCGTCAGAGTTTGGTACCCACCTGCCTGAGCCTGCGAGACGATTTCCATCAATTCCACTGGCTTCCCTCCACCTGCGCCTACCGCTTGTGCTCCGAGGGCAAACCCCTGCCTGGCTGGCATCCCCTGGTCTCTGGACAGTCCGAATCCGTTCATGAGGCCGGCATCTCCGTGCGGCATATCGCCATCAGCGAGACCGAGATTGATGACCTGGAGGATTACGTGATGTCATCTTTCAGCCATTTTCCCTAGGTTCTGTTGACATATCTTGCGGTGGTAGGGAATGTTCGCGCCTTTTGGCGATGGCGAACCGACTCGAAATCAGCGACGCCGCATGGACCGTAATCTACCCGATCCTGGTGGCCCACCGCCGGGTCAGGGTGATTGCCGAAGCGGCCTGCCGAGCGTTCCTGGCGGCGGTGCTGTGGGTGTTGCGATCAGGCGTCCAATGGCGCTTGCTGCCGGCCGCGTATGGCCAGTGGAACACCGTGTTTAAGCGCTTCTCCCGGTGGTGCCGCCACGGCGTGTTTGACGCGCTGCAGGCGGGGTGTGCGCAGTTTCCTGATTTACCGAGCGTACTGATCGACTCCACGGTCATCCGCGCTCACCCGTGCGCGGCCGGGGGGGCGGGCAGCCACGCGGAGGCCGAAGCCTTGGGCCGTTCGCGAGGCGGCTTCGGCACCAAAATTCACGCTATTACGGATGCCTTGGGCAACCCCCTGGACTTCGTCCTGACCGGCGGTCAAGCCAGTGACATCGGCCAGGCTGACCGGTTGCTCGAGTTGACGCCGGAAGGGACGGCGGCCTTCGTCGGCGATAAGGGCTATGACAGTGACGCTTTGATGCAGGCCATCGAGGCGAGAGACAGGGTGGCCGTCATTCCCGCCCGCCGCCACCGCACCCAGCCACGCGCGGTCGATTGGTTCATCTACAAAGAGCGTCATCTGATTGAGTGCTTCTTCAATAAAATTCAACACTACCGCAGGATCTTCTCGCGCTTTGACAAGTTGGCCCGCAACTACATGGGCTTCCTTCGCTTCGTCTCAGCCCTCATCTGGCTACGGTAATGTGTCAACAGAACCTAGGCACGGGGTACTGGATGCCAGTGCTGGCACCCTAGACGGCTCTCCAGAACCCCATACCAACATTACTTCACGTCGAAACGATCAAGGTTCATCACCTTGTACCACGCTGCTACGAAGTCACGCACGAATTTCTCCTTTGCATCGGCCTGCGCATAGACTTCCGCCAGTGCTCGCAGTTGCGAGTTTGAGCCGAAAACCAGGTCGACACGTGTCGCTGTCCACTTGAGCTTGCCGGTGGCACGATCGCGTCCTTCGAACAGATCCTTGGCCTCGGAGGTCGGTGCCCACACCGTGCCCATGTCGAGCAGGTTCACGAAGTAGTCGTTGCTCAGTGTGCCGGGGCGCTGTGTGAAGACGCCATGGACCGAGTGGCCGACATTGGCGTTAAGCGCGCGCAGGCCACCGATGAGGACCGTCATCTCCGGCGCGGTCAGCGTCAGCAACTGTGCCTTGTCGAGCAGCATCTCCTCGGCCGGCACGCGATAGGGGTCCCTGAGGTAGTTGCGGAAGCCGTCGGCGACAGGTTCGAGCACCTTGAAGGACTCGACATCGGTCTGCTCCTGCGACGCATCAGTGCGGCCGGGAATGAACCGTACCTCGATGTCATGCCCGGCGGTCTTGGCGGCCTGCTCGACGGCAGCGCAGCCGCCCAGCACGATCAGGTCGGCTAGCGAGACTTGCTTGCCGCCGCCCTGTGCCGCATTGAAGGCGGCCTGGATGCCTTCGAGGGTGGTCAGCACCTTGGCTAGCTGGGTGGGCTGGTTGGCCTCCCAATTCTTCTGCGGCGCCAGCCGGATACGCGCACCATTGGCCCCGCCGCGCTTGTCCGAACCCCGGAAGGTGGAGGCGGACGCCCAGGCGGTCGATACCAGTTCAGGAACGGACAGGCCGGAGGCGAGGATCTTGGCCTTCAGATCCGCGATGTCCT
>JAJRDJ010000427.1 GCA_028678445.1 Methylococcaceae bacterium | reverse complement strand
GCCCGGCCACCCGGGTAGCTCCGTCAATTCACTCGAAAAATGCGTCGGCCAGGCGGTGGGACCGGTGGACTTGCGCAAGAAAACAGGGTTTTCTGTCAGGCACTAATTACAATTTGGCTGCTTGGGTGGTGTGATCCCCACCGTGCTGGCGTGGCAAGACGCTCTCGCACTCAGATAGTTTCCCGGAGGGTCAAGCGGCTACTCCCCGGAATCCCGGTACTCTTCCATTGGCGGGCAGGTACATTGCAGGTGCCGGTCGCCATAGACTTCATCGATGCGGTTGACGGTGGGCCAGAACTTGTTGGCCCGGACCCAGGGCAGGGGAAATACAGCCTGCTCGCGGCTGTAGGGCCGATCCCATACGGCATCAATGATATCGGCCTGGGTGTGCGGTGCGTGCCGCAGGGGGTTGTTATCGGCGGGCCAGACCCCGGTTTCGACTTTTCGGATTTCCTCGCGGATGGCAATCATGGCGGCGATGAAACGCTCCAGTTCGGCACCGGTTTCGGATTCGGTGGGCTCGACCATGATCGTCCCCGGTACCGGGAAGCTGACCGTCGGCGCGTGAAAGCCGTAGTCCATCAGGCGCTTGGCGATATCGGTTTCGCCGATGCCGCTCGCCGCCTTGAGCGGGCGAATATCCAGGATGCACTCATGCGCCACGCGGCCCTGCCGGCCGGTATACAGCACCGGGTAATGGCCCTTGAGCCGGGTCGCAATGAAATTGGCGTTGAGGATGGCGATCTGGCTGGCTTTTTTGAGGCCCGCGCCGCCCAGCATGGCGATGTACATCCAGGAAATCGGCAGGATCGAGGCCGAGCCAAAGGGCGTGGCGTTGACGGCGCCCTGGCCAAGACTGGCTCCCGCGATGGGCTGCACGGCGTGATTTGGCATGAAGGGTGCGAGATGCGCCTTGAGTCCGATAGGGCCCATGCCTGGTCCCCCGCCGCCGTGGGGAATGGCGAAGGTCTTGTGCAAATTCATGTGGCAGACGTCGGCGCCGATCTGGCCGGGCGTGGCGAGGCCGACCATGGCGTTCAGATTGGCGCCATCGAGATAGACCTGCCCGCCATGGCGGTGAACGATTTCGCAGATATTCCGGACGGCTTCTTCAAACACCCCATGGGTCGAGGGATAGGTAAGCATCAGTGCGGCGAGGAGCCCGGCATGCCGGGCGGCCTTGTCGCCGAGATCCTCGACATCGATATTGCCGTGCTCGTCGCAGTTCACCACGACTACCTCAAGCCCACACAGACGGGCGCTGGCCGGGTTGGTGCCATGCGCGGACATGGGGATCAGGCAGATGTTGCGGTGTCCTTCACCTCGGCTGGCATGGTAGCGGCGAATCGTGACCAGGCCGGCATATTCGCCCTGAGCGCCCGAATTGGGCTGCAGGCAAATGGCGTCGAAGCCGGTAATGATGCGCAACCAGTCGGCCAGAGCATCGGTCATACGCTGGTAGCCCAGGGTCTGATCGGCCGGCGCAAACGGGTGCAGGCCGCCGAATTCCGGCCAGGTCACCGGCAGCATGGCGCTGGCCGGATTCAGCTTCATGGTGCAGGAGCCCAGCGGAATCATCGCGTGGTCCAGCGCCAGGTCCCGATTCTGCAGGGACTTGAGATATCGCAACATGCCGTGCTCGGTGTGGTGGGTGTTGAAGACGGGATGCTTGAGTATCGCGTCCTCGCGGAGCAGGGCAGGGGGGAGGGATTCATCGTCCGCGGCCAGGCGGGCATCCAGTGCTGCGATGTCGACGGGCTCACCCGTGATTAGCTGGACCAGCCGGGCGACATCGGCGCGTGTGGTGGTTTCATCGAACGCGGCGCCCAGGGTGCCGTCAGTGACCCGGCGGAGGTTATAACCCGCCGCGACAGCCGCCGTGTAAACCGTCGCGGCGTGCTCACCCAGCGTAAATTGAACGGTGTCGAAAAATCGGCGAGTCCGGACCGCCGCACCCGCTGCCACTAGCGCTTGGGCAAAAATGGCGGTCAGGCGATGGATGCGGCGCGCGATGGTCCTCAGCCCCTCTGGACCGTGATAGACCGCGTACAGGCCCGCCATATTGGCGAGCAGCACCTGGGAGGTGCAGATATTGGAATTGGCCTTCTCCCGGCGAATGTGCTGCTCGCGGGTTTGAAGAGTCATGCGCAGGGCCGTTTTACCGCGCACATCCCGGGCCACGCCGATGATGCGACCCGGCATGGAGCGGACGAGAGCCTCCCGCGACGCGAAGAATGCAGCATGGGGGCCACCAAAGCCCATCGGCACGCCGAAGCGTTGGCTGGAGCCGAGAGCAATGTCGGCGCCCATGGCGCCCGGTGACTTTAGCAGCACCAGCGCCATGAGGTCGCTGGCCACCGCGACCGCGGCGCCTTGGGCTTTCAAGCCGGCAATGACCGGAGTGAGATCGGCAATCTCGCCGCGATCATTCGGGTATTGCAGCAGGGCGCCAAAGCAGTCTTCGCCCGTGGCCTCGGCGGCGGGACGGATGACCAGCTCAAACCCGAGATAGTGGGCGCGTGTCTTGAGGACATCGAGGGTCTGCGGGAAGCTGTCGGCATCGACGAAAAATCGCATGGACGGCGATTTTGATATCCGCCGGGCCATGGCCATGGCCTCGGCAGCGGCCGTCGCCTCGTCGAGCAGCGAGGCATTGGCGATGTCGAGTCCGGTCAGGTCGGTCACCATCTGCTGGTAATTGATTAGCGCTTCCAGCCGGCCCTGGGCTATTTCCGGCTGGTAAGGCGTGTAGGCGGTATACCAGCCGGGATTTTCCAGCACATTGCGCAAAATGACCGAAGGGGTCAGGGTG
>JAJRDJ010000426.1 GCA_028678445.1 Methylococcaceae bacterium | reverse complement strand
TGAGCCTTTCGAGCAGCGCCGCCGCCGCGAGCGCCAGCCGATCCTGCCCCGGGTCCGTGGAGCCGCGGATGTCCAGCGTCGCGTCAGGCTGTTCCATCAGGTTGACGGCGATGGGTTTGAGGGCCTCGCTCGCCGCAGCATCCAGCTCCGACTGACCCGCCGCGAACCGGAGGGTGTAATGCCGGGCCTCGGCGCCGAGCATGCCGTTGACCAGGCTGGCCGGCGAGTAGTACAGCTTGGCGAATAGGCTGGCAAACGCATCGCCGTATAAGCTCCAAAGACTGAATTGCGGATCGGCCAGGCTCCCGTAAATGGGCAGGTTGAGGTCGATCCTGCCATCGTTATTCTTGAGAATAGCGATGGCAAGATCGACCAGCCAGGAACTGGATTCGTCCACCCGGTCCCCCAGGGTCAGCTGGTCCAGTACGGCGCGGTTCTCGACTTCCATCTGAACGTCCTTCATCGTGTACCGGAGGTCCATGTCGAGCTTGCCCTTCTCGATCCTGTAGCCGCCGAACTTGCCGGAATAGGCTGAAAACGTGGTCAGATTGAGGCCCTTGAATTGCAGGGTGACATCCGTATGGCCGCGATAATCCATGGGCTCCAGCTCGCCGAATACCTTCACCGGGGAGTTGCGGTTGATGCGGCCATCCAGAATCAGCGTGGCGATGGCGTCGGCGCGCGAGGACAGACCGCTAACCGCGCCCTCGAGATGGCGGATCTCCCCGGCAAATCCGGGCGTCATGCTGCGGTCGGATAAATCGACGGTGCCGTCCTTGATGCGGAGCAAACCGATGGACGCGGCAGGCAGCTGGTTGCGAGGGGTTTTTTCCACTTGCAGCACTTCCAGTTCCGCCGGGATGGCTGCCTGACTGGGCGGCTCCAGAGCCTCTAGGAGATTCAGTTGACGGTGTTCATCCAGCGCCACCCGGAGATGGGCTTGTTCCGCTGTCAGAATGCGGGTGACGAAGCGCCGGGGCTGGTCACTGATCACCAGCCCATCGAACTTCAGGGAATTCCACTTCAGGAAGGGCTGCTGCCGGGGCCGGTCCACGGCGTCGAACTCGAGTATATCGGCGGCCCCGGCATAGCCCAGATGAAGAATGGGGTCCTTGCGGATGATCGCATCGCCCCACATGTTGAGCCGTCCGCGCTGCACATCGATATTGGTCAGGGGTTTCCAGTAGGGTTCAACAGCGCGCAGCCGGAGCTTGTCGATACCGAAGCGAAAGCTGGCCCTGAAGGGATTGAGCCGGGCCCTGCCCTCGGCCTCTACCTTGCCGCTCTCGCCTACCTGGGTGACCAACCTGAATTCGAGGTTGTCATGCCCCCCGGTGTCGATGTCGAAAGCCCTGAGCGCCAGCCCATTGAAGCGGAGCCGCACCGGCGGATCGGTGATTTCATCCCGGAAGGTGATCGAATACTCCTTGAGCTCGAACTCTTCCACCACCAGCCGCCATTTCGAGGCATGGGACACGGTTGCCGTCGGGAGCGCCGAAAAGGCCGGCAGACCCTTGATCTCCAGGCCATGGTTCTTGAGCCGGGTGAAATCGAAGCGGGTATTGCCCGAGGTGACGCGGCGCGCGGCGAGCCAGCGCTGGTCCAGATCGCCACGGGCGTCTTCGAAGTCGAGTAAACCGAGATAACCGCGGCGCGTTTTGTCCCGCGATGCGTCAGGCGGGGTATCGGTGACCGTCGTGGCCAGTGTGCCGGGAGGCGGCTCGTCGGCTTCATTCTCGATGTGGCCCAGGGCAATCACATCGGCCAGCCTGGCGGTTTTGACCGCGAAGCTTTGCCGGGCCAGATCGAGCGTCAGGGCAGCGGTTTCCACCCGGCCAGCACTGGCGATGGCAGTGGTCAGGCCGGTGCCGGTGCCGTGACCGAGTACCAGGCGGCGCTCACGACCGCTCCAGGCGATATCCTCGCCGGCGATTGTGGCCAGGTTCCCCCCGGGCAGGTCCAGCCGGGTGGCGGCGAGTGTCCCGATGTGGAGCGCCGGAGCCCCGATATCCGCAACCAGCGTGTTGACCGCTAATCCGGCCGTTTTGCCCCAAGGCGTCACCGCGTGTTCGAGGGTGAGTTCATCCAATGCCAGCTGCCGATCGGCCAGCCGGTAAACGGCATTGTTCAGTGTCGGTGCGGTGAAGGAACCATAGGGACTTTTCACCTCGCGGGCCGAGAAACTGGCCATATGCACTTGTGGGTCACCGGGTGCGTAGTCGAGGCCTGTCACCGAGGCGGCGGTGATATCACCCCAGCGGCTGTTGACTGTCGTGGCCGACACGGTGCCCAGCGCGAGTCGCCGATCCTTCAGTCCGTAGTCCAGTCCCTCCACCGCCAGGCCCGTAGCGGAACCCCATTCGGCGCTGATCTCGGGCGCTGAGAGGAGTGCGAGAGTCACCCGCTCTTCTCCGGCTTCGAAAGCGAGCGGACCGGAGTCGATGGCCTTCGCCTTGCCCTGTGGGGTTTCAAGAGTTTGCGCGGAAAGGGAATCCAGCCTCAGGTCGTGACTCGCAAGATTCAGGGTTATCCCGCCGGCCTTGATTTGGGCGGCGCTGCCCCAGGGGCTGGCCGCATTCGACAGCAGGGCGGTGCCGATGCG
>JAJRDJ010000425.1 GCA_028678445.1 Methylococcaceae bacterium | reverse complement strand
TGAATCTCGACGCTGTCACCCACCTGCAGACGGTGCCGCTGAGCGTAAGGCTCGGAGACGAGGATACCGCGCAGGTCCGGGAAGGCCGTCCACAACCGCCTGCCGTCGATGTCCTTGAAGCGGAAACCGGGCCGGTCAAGGTACGGCGGGTCCAGCGCCAGCAGTTCGCTTTCACCCTCGGACGTCGAGACAAATAGCCGCCGGCCGGTGCCGGTGCGTTCCACGCCCGGGATCGTGCCCACCTGCTCCGCGAGACCGGCGGGCAAGGGCGGGCTTGAGCGCGGCGTCGAACTGGGCGTGACGATGTAGATATCGGCCTGGAGAATCTGGTCCAGCCATTCGGCGATCGAGCCGCGAAAGCTCTCGATCATGGTGCCGACGCCGATGCTTACGGCCACGGCGATGGTCAGCGCGGCAATGGCCAGCCCGGACCGGCTGAGCGTCGCGCCGATGCCGCGCACCGCCAGCCGGACCAGCCAGCCGCCGCTGGCGCGGGCCAGCCACCCCGCGGCTCGCACCCCGCAGAGCAGGAACCAGGGACTCAACAGCCCATAGCCCAGCAACAGCAGAAACACCCCGGAAGTCGCCGGGACCAACCCCGGCAGATCGGCCCACAGCAGGGCGCTCGCCGCCAGCAAGGCCAGCACGCCCGCCACTACCAGCCAGGGGATCGCCCGCCGCGCCGTGCCCTCCACACCCGAACGGGCACGGGTCATGATGGGCGAGGTCCGCGAGGCTTCGATGGCCGGTCCGAGCGCCGCCAGCACCGCCACGGCCAAGCCCAGCAGCGCGCCATAAACCAGCACCCAGGGATCGATCATGAATTCGCTGACGCTCAGCACGAAATAGAGGTCGTTGATGGTGCGGGTCACCATGTTCAGCAAGGCGCGGGCGGCAAGGATACCCAGCCCCAGCCCGGCCAGCCCGCCCACGAAACCCAGCACCGCCGCTTCCAGAAGGATTTCCACCCGCAACTGGCGGCTGGTCGCGCCCAGCACCCGCAAGGAAGCCAGCAGTTCCCGCCGCTGCAGAACCGAGAACGCCATGGTGTTGTAGATCAGGAAGGACCCGACCAGCAGCGCCAGGAGGCTCATGGCGCGGAGGTTCAACTCGAAAGCCGCCGTCATGTTCTGCGTCGCGCTCTGCCGGCCCGCCGCCGAACTGAGCTCCGCGCCCTCGGGAAGCAGTTTCCGAACGGCGGCTGCCGCTTGCGGGTCGTCGCCCAGCACCAGGTCGATGCGATCCAGCCAGCCGACCCGGCCCAGCCGCTCCTGCGCCGTGGCGATATCGGCCAATATCACGCCTTCCAGCGCCGGGTCGGGGGGCAGGCTCCCCTCGGCATAACCCACCACCTTCAGCCGGTGCGGGCGGGTGTCGATCATCACCTCCAACTCGCCACCCGGCCGGATGCCCAGGCGGCGGGCCGTCACGGCGGACAGCAGGACAGCGTCCG
The DNA here is from genome assembly GCA_028678445.1 of Methylococcaceae bacterium. Taxonomy (GTDB): domain Bacteria; phylum Pseudomonadota; class Gammaproteobacteria; order Methylococcales; family Methylococcaceae; genus UBA6136. The sequence continues at coordinate 3,629 of JAJRDJ010000425.1, read as the reverse complement.
GCTCGGTCAGCAGCCTCACCCCTTCATCCCCGCGCGCGGCATTGACAAACCGGCTGCGCAGATTGCGCTCGGAGAATACGTCGAAGCCAATCAGCCGCAGCGTCTGGTTATTCAGGCTGACAAAGCCTTCCACCGCCGGCGCGCTCTCGCGCAGGCCGCCCTCGACGCGCAGCCGGGTGAACAGCGTTTCCGGCAAGCCTTCCGGAGCACCGCTGGTGAGATGATGGGTATAGCGTCCGGTCAGCGCCTCCATGGACAGGGCAAAGGCGCGGTGGGTACTTTTCGCGGCTAGGTCGATGGACACCACCATGGCCACGCCCAGCGCCACGCCCAGGATGGCGAGCAGCAGTTGCAGGGGATGGCGGACGAAATGCCGGCGATTGGCCCGCCCCAGGAGGCTCATATGCCGTCCGCCGGGACGATCCGGCCATCCACCAGCCGGACGATCCGATCCGTCCGCCGGGCCACCTCGGCGCTGTGGGTGACCAGAATCAGCGTGTGGCCTTGCGCCCGCACCAGCCGGTCAAGGAGGTCCAGCACCTGCTCGCCGCTCGTGGCATCTAGGTTGCCGGTCGGCTCGTCCGCCAGCACCAGACGCGGCTGATGGATCAGCGCGCGGATGATCGCCACCCGCTGCTGCTCGCCGCCGGAGAGCCGGTCCGGGTAGCTGCCGGCCCGCTCGGCCAGCCCGACCTCGGTCAGCAACGCCAGCGCCGCCGCCCGCCCGGCATGTTCCGGCGTGCCGTTCAGCTCCAGCGGCAGCAGCACGTTCTCGATGACGGTCAGGGTGGGGATCAGGTTGAAGAACTGATAGATGAAACCCACATGACGCCGCCGCCAGAGTGTACGGCGAGGTTCCCCCAGGCCGGCCAGATCGGTGTCCTCGAAACGGATTTGCCCGGACTGCGGCACATCCAGCCCGCCGATCAGATGCATCAGCGTCGACTTGCCCGAGCCGCTCTGCCCGACCAGGGCCAACTGTTCCCCCGCCCGCACCTCCAGATCGACCCCGCTCAGCACCGCTCGCCAGGCGCCGGCTTCCCGGAATCCGTGGGAGACGTTATGGAGATACAGCAAGCTGGCGGATGGCATCGTCATTTGCATGAGAATTTCATAAGGTTTGAGGGCAACGCCCGCCTGTATCCGGCGCAATCCGATGGAATTCCGCCGATTGTCAGCTACGCCGCTTCGGCATAGATGCCGGCATTACGTTCGGGATAGCTCTCGTAGACATGCTCGAATATCGCCGTGCACTTTTGCTGATACAGCTCGGGCGAGTAAACGCGCGGCAAACCGGTGTCGAGCACGTCTTCGATGGTCAGCTTGAGCTGTGACCTTGCCGCCGCCTTCCGCCGCCAGTTGAGCACCAGCAACGCCTTCAGCCGCTCCAGCAGCCCGCGGGCGACCTGTTTCACCGCGGCGCGCTCCTCGGCGCTCAAGTCGGGTGCCGGGCGGGTGAGAATATCGAAGATGACCAGTTCCTCCTCGCTCATCTGCTCCCGAACGTGCCGCTCCTGCTCCTCGCTCAGGCTGTTGGAGAGCTTGAGGAGTTCCTCGAACAACTCCTCGATGCTGCGGCTGCCCGTGTTGTAACTCTCGATCAGCGCCTCGAACTTCCCGGCAAAATCGGCGCGGGTGCGGTTGAGCCGGATGAGTTTTTCCAGTTGCGCGCGAATAGCCGCCTTGAGCACCTCGATATCCGTGTTCTTGTGTTTTGCTTGCTTGAAGCGCTGAGCCAGCGCCGCGAAGTTGATTTTCGACAAATCCAGCGGCGGCGGCCCCTGGTCGCGCACGGTCATCCCGGCAATCGACACATCCAGCAGGTCGTTGATGCCGCCCATCACCTCCGAAATATCGGGCCGTTCGGGGTTCAGCTTGGCGCGGATCGCCTCGGCCAGGGTTGCAAGACACGCCACCCGGCCCGCGAACTCCAGCGCCGACAGGTCAGGTTTCACCGCCTGGTACAGCGTACTCACCAACCGCTCGTGGCCGAAAAATTCGCGGCGCAGCGGATCGGGCGAAATCAGCGCATTGATGGCATCCTCGAGTTGCTGTAAACGCTCCAGGCTGCCGCCCGGCAATGCCTCGCTCTCGGCGAGCATCACGCCATGCCCGGCGCAGAAAGCCGTGGCATCCACCACCGCCTGGCGCAACTCATCGGCCAGCTCCTGCTTGTCCTTCACCGGGCTCGTGCCACCCTGGCCCGCGCCATAGATCGCCAGCGCCCTTTCCAGCGACGCGAACACGTTGGCATAGTCGACGATCACGCCGCTGTGCTTGCCGGGGAAGACGCGGTTGGCACGGGCGATGGCCTGCATCAGCGTGTGATTCCGCATCGGCTTGTCGAGATACACCGTGGAGCAGCTCGGCGCGTCGAAGCCGGTCAGCCACATGGCGCAGACGAACACGATCCGCAGCGGGTCTCCGGTGTCCTTGAACTTCTCGTCCAGGCCGGGCTGAGACTCGTTCATCCGCCGGCGGTGCGGCTCGATGTCGAGACCCAGCTTCTGCATCTGCTGAATCTCGTTCTGGCCGGGCGATACGATCAGCGCCATATCCGTGCCGTTCAGCACTGCCAGCCGTTGCAAGAGTTCGTCCTTGCGCGCCGGGTTGTCGCCCGCCGCAGCGTCACCCGGCGGCAGGTGCGCCAGTTGGCCCAGCTCACGCTGGACCCGCGCCGTCTCCGTCGCCCAATGCTTCCGGACCTTGTCATTCATCCTCAGCGCCGTGGCCTTGTCGAGGGACACCACCATCGCCTTGCCCAGGAAACCCCTGCCGAGGAAATGCCGCACGATGTCCCGAGCCACGGTGTCCAGCCGGTCGTCGCGGGTCAGGATGTGGTACTGGCGGCTCAGCTCGCGCTCCAGTTTGGCCTCCTGCTCGGGATCGAGCTCCGCATCCTCGATCAGCCGGTAGATGTCCTCGTTCAGATCCGGGTTGATCAGCTCCAGCTCGGGCGTGCGGTTCTCGTAAAACAGCGGCACCGTCGCGCCATCCTCCACCGACTGCTGAAAATCGTAGATGGACACGTAATCGCCGAACACCTCCTTGGTGCGCTCCTCCCCGGCCATAAGCGGCGTGCCGGTAAAGGCCAGGAACATGGCTTTGGACAGGGCCGCGCGCATGTTGAGCGCCATCGTATCGTACTGGCTGCGGTGCGCCTCGTCGGTGAGCACGATCACGTCGGAGCGGTCGCAGAGCAATTCCGGAGTCTGGAATTTATGGATCAGCGTGAACACATAGCGGTGGTTGCCACGCAGCAACTCCCGCAAATGCGCGCCGCTGGCCGCGTGGCAGGCGTCGCCCTCGGTCTCGCTTAACGCGCCGGTGGTCTTGAAGGTCTTGGCGATCTGTTCGTCCAGCTCCACGCGGTCGGTGACGACCACAAACGTCCAGTTGCCGGCGAGCTTCCTCAGCACCTTCTGCGCGAAGAACACCATGGAGAAGCTCTTGCCGCTGCCCTGGGTTTGCCAGAACACCCCGGCCCTGCCGTGGCCCAGCTTACGGGCCTTCAGCATGGAAGCGATGGCATTGTTCACGCCCAGCACCTGGTGGTTCTGGCCAAGGATCTTCACCAGTCCGGCTTTGTGCTCCGAGAACAGGGTGAAGTTCTCCACCAGGTCCAGCAG
>JAJRDJ010000424.1 GCA_028678445.1 Methylococcaceae bacterium | reverse complement strand
GTACTGCTGGTTAGCCTCTACCAAACCCCGGAATCCGTCGAGGCGGCCTGGAAATATTTCATCCTGTGCGGTGTAGGTATCGCCCAGGCTCTGTTCGGCACGGTACTGCTCTATTTCGCGGCCAGCCATATCGGCGACGGAGAGGCCAGCCTGCAATGGTCAGTGCTCTTTGAGCACGCCCACCAACTGAATCCGGACGTGATGAGCCTCGCCTTCGTTTTCCTGCTGGTCGGCTATGGCACCAAAATCGGCTTGGTGCCCCTGCATAACTGGCTCCCCGACGCGCATTCCGAGGGTCCCACGCCGATGTCCGCCGTGCTCTCCGGGTTGTTGCTCAACGACGCGCTGTACGCGGTGGTACGCTGCAAGATGCTGGTGGATGGCGCCACCGGCACCCCGCTGGCGGGCTATCTCATGATGGGGTTCGGCCTCTTGTCCTTTCTGGTGGCGGCCCTGTTTCTCCACCGCCAGAAAGACATCAAGCGCCTGTACAGCTATTCCTCGATCGAGCACATGGGCCTGATGACCTTTGCCTTCGGCATTGGCGGCCCGCTCGCCACCTTTGCCGCGCTCATGCACATGACGGTGCATTCGCTTACCAAGTCCGCCATCTTCGTGACCGTGGGACATGCGGCCCAGGTGGCGAAAACCCAGCAACTTGAACATATTCGCGGATTGATCCGCACCCAGCCCGCCATCGGCTGGGGACTTTTGATCGGCACGGTCGCGATAGCCGGCTTCCCGCCCTTTGGCGTGTTCACCAGTGAATTTCTGGTGCTGACCGCGACCATGCAGCACTACCCCTGGCTGACTCCCTTCCTGTTGCTGGGTATCGCGATTGCGTTCGCCGGATTGTTCCGCCACATCCAGCCCGTGGTGTTTGGTGCCGTGCCGAAGGGGCAGGTTCCGGTCGTCGCCAACCTCTGGCCCGTCGTCGCGCACCTCATGCTAGTGCTGTGGATGGGTCTTGCCATACCGAGCGTCTTGTCCGACTGGTTCCAGCAAGCCACCCGCACGATTGCCGGGAGTTCTCCCCAATGAAACACCCTAAGGACCAAGCCATGGCCCGCCCGGGCAGTACCGGCATAAAGGACCCGTTCGAAGCACTGCTCAATCACCTTGAAGAGCATGTCATCGGCGCAACGCACGCCAGCCCGCCGGGCTGTGCACCCGCCACCGGCCTGGAGGTCGAACCCGAGCACTGGGAAACGATCGCAAAAATGGCCAGCACCCTCGGCTTCCGCTGGGTGGGCGGTTGGGCGATCGATGCAAGCGGGGATGCCCCGATATTTCAACCCACGGTGTTCGCCTGCCTCGAAAAAGAGGGCCGGTTTTTGCTGATCCGTACCACGCTAAGGGACGTGCAACATCAATTGCCCTCCCAATCCCGCTGGTTTCCGGGCGCCAACCGGCCCGAACGGCATACCCGCGACGCCTTCGGCATCGACTTCGCCGGTCATCCCGACAACCGCCCATGGCTGCGGCACCAGGCCTGGACGGCCAGCCAGTTCCCGCTGCGCAAGAACTTTCCCCCATCCGGCATGCCGTTGCCGATCACCCCGCCGGATAATGGCTATGCGTTTCAATCGGCCGAGGGCAGCGCGGTCTACGAGATTCCGGTAGGCCCGATTCACGCCGGCATCATCGAACCGGGCCACTTCCGTTTTCTGGCGGTAGGGGAACAAGTGCTCAATCTGGAAGAACGGCTCGGCTACGTCCACAAAGGCATCGAAAAACTGGCCGAAGGGCGCGACCCTGACGGGTTGGCCCGTCTGGCCGGACGGGTGTCCGGCGATACCACGGTGGGACACGCCTGGGCCGCCTGCATGGCGATGGAGCGGGCGGCGGGCGTCACACCACCACCGCGGGCGCTCATCCTGCGCGGCATTCTGGCCGAGCGGGAGCGCGTCGCCAACCATCTGGGGGATATTGGCGCCATTTGCAATGACGTCGCCTTCACTTTTGCCTATTACCAATACACCCGTCTGCGCGAGCTCTGGCTCAGGAATAACCATGGCTGGTTCGGTCACCGTCTCCTGATGGACCACATCATTCCCGGCGGAGTGGCCAGGGATCTGCCCGTCAGCGCCACTTCAGCCATGCACGAGGAGGCGAGCCAGCTAAAACAGGAACTGGAACAATTGCGACCCTTGCTGGACGACAACGCCTCGCTACAGGACCGCCTGATGGAAGCCGGCATCCTGCCCCGGGAGACCGCCCGGGCACTGGGCTGTCTCGGCTATGTCGGCCGCGCCAGCGGACTGGATCTTGACCTCCGCCGCGATACGCCCTATGCCCCTTACGATCAGATTGAAACCAGACCGGTTTGCCTCGCCAAGGGCGACGTGCGGGCACGCTTCGACGTTCGCTACGATGAAATTTACGCAGCCCTGGACATCATCAACCAATTGCTGGACCAGTTACGCGAGGGCGAGATTCTCGCCGGATGGCGGGTGCCTGATGAGGGTGCCGAGGGGCTGGGCCTCCTCGAAGCGTGGCGGGGAGAAATCCTCTGTTACGTCCGTTTCGGGCCAGATAACCGCATCAGCCGCTATTTCCCCCGGGACCCCAGTGTCTTCAACTGGCCCGCCCTGGAGCATCTGATCCACGGCAACATCGTTCCCGACTTTCCCCTTTGTAATAAATCCGTCAACGGGTCTTATTCAGGACACGATCTTTAGGACGACACAAGCATGTTGAACACGTTGCATAAAATTTTCGATGTGGGTGTCATCACCGAACCCGCAAAGGCGTACTCGGACGACGAACTAGCCTCGATTGGCGCCGTGCTGAAACGCACCATTGATGAGCGATTCAGCGGCAGCCTGGCCATCCGTCAGGTCGATGCGGGCTCCTGCAACGGGTGCGAGCTGGAAATCCACGCGTTGAATAACGCGTTCTACGATATCGAACGCTTCGGCATCCATTTTGTCGCCTCGCCTCGCCATGCCGACATCCTGCTGGTCACGGGGCCGGTGTCCCGCCACATGCAACAGGCACTGCTGACCGTTTACGCGGCCACGCCCGACCCGAAGTGGGTCGTGGCACTCGGCACTTGTGCCGCGGACGGCGGCGAATTCGGCTTTGGCGAGTCGTATGCGCACTTGGGCTCCGTGGCCAACGTCCTGCCCGTGGACGCGGTGATACCCGGCTGCCCGCCGACGCCGATGAATATATTGCAGTCGCTGCTGACGCTAATCAAAGGATCCGACTCCGTTGCCGCCAGGTAAACAATCATTTTTCCAAATTCCGGAACGTTGCGGGTGACTTTCCCGAAGCTTCGATGGCAAGGCTGCCTGCTGGCGGGGCTGCTCCAGCCAAACTGCACCGCCGTTGCCAATGACGGCATCCAGGGCACCGAGCAATTATTCGGCACATGGGCAAACCTGTTCGTGACTGGCAGATTCGCCAAGGACTCGCCCTGGCTGTATTACGGCGATGTCTCCCTCCGCACCACCCAGACAGCTCGCCCATTTCCCTCCACGGGACAGGAATACCAGGTTTCCGCCGTCATCACCCACGATGCGATCGGCTATCGGTTTGACGAGAACCATTCGGTGTATGTGGGGTATGCCTTTCAACACGCCATCGCCCCATTAGCCAAAGTTCCGACGAACGAAAACCGGGCCTGGGAACAATACACCTTCGCCACCCCGACCCCGGTAGGTAACCTGCAGCTCCGCTCGCGCCTCGAGCAACGGACCGTCAACATTGGGGCCGGGACTTCTATCAGATTCCGCGAGTTGGTCAAACTGTCCTATCCGCTGGATGAAAAATGGTCCCTGATCGGCTCCAACGAGTACTTCGTGAACATTAACACCGTCGACTGGGGTCCCGTCGCCGGTTTCGACCAGAACCGCGTCTTTGTCGGCGTCGGGTATAAATTCGATGCCACCTTCCGGACCGAAATCGGCTACATGAATCAGTACATCAATCGCGACCTCAACTATGACCGGGATTTCGATCTGGTTTCGCTGAACCTCTACATCGACGTACCCGACTAATCGTTACACGCAAGTCCGTGTCCGCCCAAGACCCACGCTTTAAGCTGTCTTTGCCAGCAATCGGCCACCTCCCCGGCCGTGCTAACCTTACCTTACACCGCCACAGCAGACGGACTCATCATGCCCAACAGCCTGTTAATTATTGAAGACGAACCGTTGCTCGG
>JAJRDJ010000423.1 GCA_028678445.1 Methylococcaceae bacterium | reverse complement strand
GTCCGCGGAAGTCATGCCACATCCATCACCTTCACCTTCGGGGAGAAGGTGATCAAATGCCCCTTTACTTTCCCATGGTTCTTCTATTGGCCTTGTTTACCCTATTGGGTATCTAACCGTGGAATGATAGTGCAGGCGGTGGCGTTCGGGGCCGTCCTGCGCAGATTTTCTTGATGTTACCCGCCAGCTCGGAGCTGTCGCTGAACCGCGCTGAGAATGCCGCGCAGGAGATGCAACTCCGCCTCCTCCGGGTGCGCGCGATTGAAGATCCGCCGGAGCCGGCGGAGGATGGACGCCTCATGCTTGGATTCGTGAAGGAATCGGCTATCCCGCAGTACCTCCTCCAGATGACCGAAGAAGGATTCCATCTGTTCACCCGTGGCATACGAGGGCACCTCGGTCAGAATGGCGGCCGCCTGCGCGCTGCTCGCATAAAACAACTCGTAGCTGACCACCTGCAAGGCCGCCGCGACATTCAGGGAACTGTATTCCGGATTACACGGAATATGCAGCAGGTAATGACAGCGCTCGAGTTCCTCATTACTCAGCCCGGAATGCTCGCGGCCGAACAGGATTGCGGTTTTCGCCCGGGAGCCAGTCACCAGCGCCGCGCATTCTCGAGGATCGAGCTGTGGCCAGCGGATGCTGCGCAAGCGGGCGCTCGCCCCAATCACCCGTTCACAATCGGCAATCGCCTCCTCCAGGGTACCGCACAGCCGTGCCGCGTCGAGGATATCCCCGGCACCCGCCGCTCGGGCCACTGCCTCGTCGCTGGGAAAGACTTTCGGCTCCACCAGGGCCAGATCGGTAAGCCCCATGTTCTTCATCGCCCGCGCCGCGGCGCCGATGTTGCCGGGATGCGTGGTGCCGATCATCACGATCCGGACCTGGGACAGGGGCTGCATACGCTGGGCCTTTGGGGAATTGAAGGGGGCAAAATATAGCAGAAGTCTGCTACCCTTGTCGGACTGCGGGCGGAGTTTAGCCGCCTGCGTCAGGCCACGGAAGATGGCCTCTCCCACTCCCTCGAAACACACCACGGCGCGAACCCGACACATGGATCCCATGCTCAATATCGCGGTCCGGGCGGCACGGGCCGCGGGCGACATCATCGTCCGTGCCATGGACCGCGTGGACTTGCTCAACATCACCGTAAAAAGCCGCAACGATTTCGTCAGCGACGTCGACCGCCAGGCCGAACACGAAATCGTCAACATCCTGCTCAGGGCCTATCCCAGCCATGCGATACTGGGCGAGGAACACGGCGCGCAAGGCCTCGCGCAGAGCGACTATGTATGGGTCATCGATCCACTGGATGGCACCACCAATTTCCTGCATGGCTTCCCGCAATTCGCCGTGTCCATCGCGTTGTTTTATCGCGGTAAGGTCGAGCGCGGTGTAGTCTACGACCCGGTCCGGCAGGAGCTATTTACAGCGGAACGCGGCGCGGGTGCCGCCCTCAACAATCGCCGTCTGCGGGTCACCAAGCAGAAGGGCCTGTCCGGTGCCTTGCTCGGTACCGGCATTCCGTTCAAGGACCAAAGCTATCTCGATCCCTATCTCGGCATGCTCAAGGCCCTGCTCAAGGACGCCGCCGGCATCCGCCGCGCCGGATCGGCAGCGCTCGATCTCGCCTATGTCGCCGCCGGGCGTTTCGATGGCTTCTGGGAAATCGGCCTGCAAAAGTGGGACATGGCGGCGGGTGTACTGCTAGTCCAGGAAGCCGGCGGCATAGTCAGCGACCTCGAGGGCGGCGACGCATACTTCGAAACCGGCAACATCGTCACCGCTAACCCCAAGCTCCATACACCCATGCTCGAACTCATCAAGCCGCATCTGACCGAGCAGTTGCGATACCGAGGTGGCTGAACATAGCCCCCAGACATAGTACTTAGTTGGCCATGCAAGAACAGCAATGCCGACTGGCTGTGCCGCCCGGCTTGCCGGTGTCTGCGGTGCCCCCCCAAGGATTACCGGCCTGAGCCGGATCAGCGCCATCATTCTGGCCCATATTGCGGGCGTAACTGCCGAGTCGCCCTGGAATTTCGGGAATCCGATCGTCCTAAGCCACCTACATCAGCGAGCTGATCAAGGTGGCTGACACCTTCGACCCGGGCATAGCCGTGATACAAGAGCCAGTTTTCCACCTCCGGTTGGATCTTTCCACCAGAGATCTGGCTCATCTTCCAAACTCAAGCTCCGGGTGAGTTGCGGGTGTTCATGAGCGTTCAAGGCAAAACACCATCAAGCGCTCATCGCATTCGGATGGGTGCCAGGCCAAGGTCAGGGAGTAATCTTGAACTGAATTCTGAGGGCTCGAAAATAGATTCCCATTACAGGTGTGATTGATTATCATCTAAGATCGGCTTCGATTAAACTGTCCCATTGTGAAATCTTGCTGACCAGCAAAATAGAAACCTGTATGACTGAGGCCATGAAGAAGACATCCTCTATGACTCAAATAGTGTCCTCCGTGCCAGGGCGCGTTCGCGTCCGGGCGGCGGTACTCCGCAAACGGAATCATAACGACCATGTCGCGGCCCAACTCTCCAAACTGGAAGGCATCAGTCATGTCGAGCCGAACGTCGGAGCAGGCTCGATGGTTCTACACTTCAATCCCGATCTGATCGATGTCACCCACCTGGAGTCATCTATCGATAAAGTGATCGAGAAAGCCGTCCAGAAACCCCAGCCCAAACAGGGGCGATCGACTCGAATGCAGGTAAACCGAGCTGCCAAGATTGGCATGTTGGGTAGCCTCGCCACTTCCCTCACCCTGGCCGCCACCGGCCAGAAGCGCTGGCACGCCATCACGGGCGCCGTTTTCGTAGGCTGCCTTGGAATACATTTGGGCGTGCATCGCCGCCATTTGCTGCGCTGAGGTGTCCGGCGACAGGCGCGCCGCGCTCCTGGCCGAGCTCCGTGGCCACGCAGTCCGTCGCCTTTTGTATGAGCACCAGCGCCAAATCCAGGGCGCCCTGATCGGCCCGCTCGCCCGGCGGCTGGTAAATCTCCATGCCCAGGTAGACAAAGGCCGGGTTGTTCCACACCTCCTGCGGAATCATCGTCCTGACATGGGGGATGCTCTGGTTCGGTCCCAGCGGCAGCACGCGAATAAGCTTTTCCGCGAGATCCGGCCTCTCCCCGATGCATTGCGCCAGCCTGTCGCGCAGCGGCGCATCGCAACTGATCAGATCCACGCTGGGCCCCGCGGGGTCGATGCCGGTATGCAGGTCAATCAGGAGCCGGTGGCGGCCCACCATGTGCGG
>JAJRDJ010000422.1 GCA_028678445.1 Methylococcaceae bacterium | reverse complement strand
GCCGTCATTCTCGACATGGACGGGCTGGTGCTGGATTCGGAAGCGACCTATTGCCATGCCTGGCGACAAGCGGCGGCGGATGTGGGTCACGCACTCGACGAGGCGTTTTTCGAACCGCTGTTTGGCCGCCACGCGGATGACGTGGTGCGGGCCCTGGCGGAAAGATTGGGACCTGGTTTTGAGCGAAACACCTTCTTCCGCGCCGCCGAGCGTCACTGGTTCGATCTGATCGAGGCCCAGGGTATCCCGCCCATGCCGGGCGTGGAGGACTTGCTGGAGCTGCTACGGCAACGCGCCATACCTTTCGCGCTGGCCACCAACAGCGATGGCCACTACGCCCGGCAATGCCTGAAACGGGGCGGGCTGCATGAGGCTTTTACCGTGCTCGTCACGCGCGATCAGGTGGCGCAGGGCAAACCCGCGCCGGACGTGTTTCTGGAAGCAGCGCGGAGACTGGGCGTGACACCCGCGCAATGTGTGGTGCTGGAAGATTCGGAAACCGGCCTTTTGGCGGCCCGGGCAGCGGGAATGCATCCCGTCCTCATTCAGCGCCGCGAGTCCTTGCGCGTTAAACTGCGCCCTCACGCCCTCCTGGCGCTGGCCTCGCTGATCGATTTCGCGGGGTTGATCGGCAACGAAGGGAGGCCGCTATAAGCCGCGCCGTGGCGATTGAACTTCAAACTGGCCTCCCACCTTTCCAAGGGAGGGAATTAACCACCACCCCACATACCCATGAAATACCACGACCTCCGCGACTTCATCCGGCACCTCGAAGCCATCGGCGAACTCAGGCGCCTCACCTACGCTGCGGACCCGCATCTGGAGATCACCGAAATCTGCGACCGGACGCTCAAGGCCGAGGGGCCGGCGCTGCTGTTCGAACATCCCAAAGGGTATGACATGCCGCTTCTGGGCAATCTCTTCGGGACGCCCAAGCGCGTGGCCCTGGGCATGGGGCAGGAATCGGTGCTGGCGTTGCGGGAGGTGGGGCGGCTGCTGGCGTTTTTGAAGGAACCGGAGCCGCCCAAGGGCTTCCGCGATATGTTCGACAAGCTACCGATGTTCAAGCAGGTGCTGAACATGCCCGCCAAGGTGGTGCGCCATCCGCCCTGCCAGGAAACGGTACTGGCCGGGTCCGATATCGACCTGGGGCGCTACCCGATCCAGACCTGCTGGCCGGGCGATGCGGGGCCGCTGATCACCTGGGCGCTGGTCATCACGCGCGGCCCGCACAAGGAGCGGCAGAATCTCGGCATCTACCGCCAGCAGGTCATCGGCCCCAACAAAACCATCATGCGCTGGCTGGCGCATCGCGGCGGGGCGCTGGATTTCCGCGACTGGCAGGAAGCCCGGCCCGGCGAGCCGTTCCCGGTGGCGGTGGCGCTGGGCGCCGACCCCGCGACCATCCTCGGGGCGGTGACACCGGTGCCCGACACGCTGTCGGAGTATGCCTTCGCCGGGCTGTTGCGCGGCTCAAAGACGGAAGTCGCCAAGTGCCTGATCTCCGACCTGCAGGTGCCGGCCAGCGCCGAGATCGTGCTGGAAGGGTTTCTCTACCCCGGCGAGATGGCACCGGAAGGGCCGTTCGGCGACCACACCGGCTATTACAACGAGGTGGGCGACTTCCCGGTCTTCACCATCGAGCGCATCACCCAGCGCCAGGACCCCATCTATCACAGCACTTACACCGGCCGTCCGCCGGACGAGCCCGCCGTGCTGGGCGTGGCGCTGAACGAGGTGTTCGTGCCCATCCTGCAGAAGCAGTTCCCGGAAATCGTCGACTTTTACCTGCCGCCCGAGGGCTGCTCCTACCGGCTGGCCGTGGTTAGCATCAAGAAGCAGTATCCCGGCCACGCCAAGCGGGTGATGGTCGCGGTGTGGGGCTTCCTCCGGCAGTTCATGTACACCAAGTTCGTCATCGTGGTGGACGACGATGTCGATGCCCGCAACTGGCGGGATGTCATCTGGGCCATCACCACGCGCATGGACCCGATTCGCGATCTGACCCTGATCGACAACACGCCGATCGATTATCTGGACTTCGCCTCGCCCGTATCGGGCCTCGGCTCCAAGGCCGGTTTCGACGCCACCAACAAATGGCCGGGCGAAACCAGCCGCGAATGGGGCGCGCCCATCGTCATGGATGCGGCGGTCAAGCGGCGGGTGGATGAGGTCTGGGGGAGTTTGGGGATAGCTTGAGATCAACCTCCCAGCCCTCCGCCCAACGTGGATTGGCCCCACTTTTGCTGAATGTACACTCACTATTCTGAAATAACCTAATCCTTGATGGCATCCAACTCCATGCTTCGCTTATTCCTGGCTCCGCTGGTCCTGGCGAGCGCCATGCGACTCGGCGCCGAACCCGCCGATGAATTGTCGGTGCAGATTACGCCCGAACTGGGTGCACGGATCACCGTCGAGCCGGTCGAGGTAACCCACATCCACGACTCGGTGCGCCTGCCGGGACGCGTGGCACTGGATGAGCACCGGCTGGCCCGCATCGGGCCGAGCATCAGCGGGCGCGTCGTCGAGATCCGGGTCTTCGTGGGCCGCAACGTGCGTAAAGGCGATGTGCTGGCCGTGTTGAACAGCACCGAGCTCAGCAATACCCAGGCCGCCTACCTGAAAGCCAAGACGCAGATGGGCCTGCAGCGGCTGGCGGTCGACCGGGCACGACGGCTTTTCAATGAAGGCATCATCAGCGAGGCCACGCTGAAAGAGCGGGAAGGCGGTCTCGCCGAAGCCGAGGTGGAAGTGCGCGCCATGGCCGACCAACTGGGCATCATGGGCATGAGCGATCAGGCCATCCTGAAGCTGATGAATACGGGCCAGATCAATTCGGTCACGCCGGTGACCGCGACCCTGTCGGGGACCGTCATCGAACGGCATATCTCGGTGGGGCAGATTGCCGAGATTTCCGATGAACTGTTCACGGTCGCCGATCTGTCCCGCGTGTGGGCCGTCGCCGAGGCGCCCGAACAGGATGCCCATATGGCGCAGATTGGCAGCCGTGTGGAAGTCCATATCCCGGCGCTGCCGAAGGAGCAATTCACCGGCAAGATTGTCTTTGTGGGCGACACCGTCAACCCGGAAACCCGCACCGTTACCTTGCGCATGGAGGTTGAGAACACGCATCACAGGATCAAGCCCGGCATGCTGGTGGACATGGTCATCAAACAGGCCGCGGAAAGCGCGCCGACGATTCCCGCCCAGGCGGTGTTGCGGGAGGCTGACCGCGACCACGTATTCGTAGCGCTCGGCAAGGACCGCTTTGCCTTGCGCCCGGTCACGCTGGACGCGGACCGGGAGGGCCGGCGGCGGGTGCTGGAGGGCCTGACGACGGGTGATCGCATCGTGGTCGAGGGCGCGTTTCACCTCAATAACGTCCGTAAACTCAAGGAGCTGGAGTAGTCCGTGATCGAGAATGTCGTCCGGACCGCGCTCAATCAGCGCATCGTCGTGGTCGTGATTGCCCTGGCGCTCATCGGGTTCGGCATCCTGCAACTCGGCCAGTTGTCGGTCGATGCCTTCCCCGATGTCACCAACGTTCAGGTGCCGGTGGCCGCCGAAGCACCGGGCCGCTCGCCGGAAGAGGTGGAACGCTTTGTCACCGTCCCCCTGGAAATTGCCATGACCGGGCTGCCGGGCCTGGTGGAAATGCGCTCGGTCAATCGCAATTCACTCTCCCAGATCGTGCTGGTCTTCACGGAGCAGACCGATATCTATTTTGCCCGGCAACTGGTGCTGGAGCGGCTGATCGAGGCCGGCGCCAATCTGCCGGAAGGGGTCACGCCGCTGCTGGGTCCGGTGTCCTCGGGCCTGGGCGAGGTCTATCAGTACACGCTGGAACTCCCCTCCGATGGTGAGCGCGCGCTGAGCGATCAGGAACTGACCGCACGGCGCACCATCCAGGACTGGATCGTGCGTCCGATGCTACGCGGCATCCCCGGCGTGGCCGAAATCAACTCGATCGGCGGATACGAGCGCCAGTATCAGGTCGAACCCAATCCCGACCGGCTCCGCCATTACGCACTCACGCTCAAGGATGTTTACACGGCACTGGCCCTCAACAATGCCAACAGCGGCGGGGGCAAGCTGCCGCACTATGCCGAGCAGTACCTGATTCGCGGCGTGGGTCTGATCAAGGGTGTCGAGGATATCGGCGATATTGTCCTCAAGGAATCCGGCGGCATTCCCATTCACGTCCATGATGTCGCACGGGTCAGCGTGGGCACCGCCGTCCGTTCCGGGGCCGTGATCAAGAATGGTGTGACCGAAGCCGTGGGCGGCATCGTGTTGAT
>JAJRDJ010000421.1 GCA_028678445.1 Methylococcaceae bacterium | reverse complement strand
GCTTGATTTGGAGGCCCAGCAAGGCTTTGCCCGGCGTATTGCCGAGCGTCCGCAGCAGCAGATATTCAATTAAGATCCAGCCGAAACACACCCCGGCATCGAAGAACAGGGGGTTGGCCAGGGCAAAGGCGGCGATCGGGTTCAGCAGGCCCCGGGCCTTCAGCAACTCGACGGTCAGATACGCCGCCAGCGCCATCAGGAACAGATCGATCACGCGGGCGAAATAGCGCCGCCAGGGATGGATAATGGATGCTGGATCCAGGGCTGTCGACATGGGTGGAATTCCCCGTTGCAGTGAGCGATGAGCCAGTCTACCGCGAACGATGCATTGAGGAAGAGCAGTTGGCGACGGGTAAAAGTTTTGGCAAGCGGGGTTAATTGGGGTAATGTTGGAGCCGCCGGAACTTTATGCGCCGGCTGATCGTCCCATACAACGCGTCGTTAAACACCCTGCCAGTGAGGTTCAGCATGGAATTGATGATTCTAAGTCTCACCCTGATGGTGATTGTCCTGCTAGCGAGCGTTGAGCTTCCTGACCAACGCCAGAGAGTCAGGGTAATCGATCGTGACACTGAAAGACTGCTCGAACGGATGCGCTTGGAGAGGCGCTGGATGGAATGATCCGCCGCGATGGAGGTGTGAAATTCCTTCCCACATAACAAACCCGGCCTGTTGGCCGGGTTTTTTTGTGTCTTGTGATCGGTCAGACGGGCTTTATCCGGCTGGACACTGTCGTCGGTCACGCTTCGCGGAACGAAATCATTCGCTGGCGCTCCTCATCCCAGAGGTCGGCGTTGAAGCAGTCCATGATATCCCTCGGGTTGAGGGAGATGGTTGCGGGCGACTGCAGTGCCGGCAGGGCGGCCATGACTTCAGGCAAGCGATAGAAAGGGATCCGGACATTAAGGTGGTGAATATGGTGATAGCCGATGTTGCCCGTGAACCATTCCATGAGCTTATTGAGCCGCATGTAGCTCGATGATTCGAGTGCTGCCCGTGAGAACGACCAGGTTTCCGGTGGCAGGATGATCATCTGCTTGAAGCTATGTTGGGCAAAGAAGAGGTACCCGCCGAGCGCCGAGGCGATGGCCATGGGTAACAAGACCACGAAGAACGCCAAGGTGAAACCGCCAAACCACCACAGCGCTGCGATCAGGCCGAAATGCGCGACGAGCGACACGGCGGAGTCCCAGTGCCGTTTCGGGTCTTCAAACAAGGGCAGAATACAGATGTTGATGGCGAAGACTGTCAGGTACGCCAGCAGCACGGTCAGCGGATGACGCTCCACGCGATACTGCAGGCGCTGCGCGGGGGTGGCTTCCCGCCAGGTCTTGGCGGTCATGACGCGGAAGGAGCCGATTCCGGTCTCATCAAGTTGACCGATATGGCCATGATGAAAGTTGTGGCTCTTTTTCCAGGACCGCGGCGGAGTGAGTGACAACGCGCCATAGAGCTCGAAGATAAGCCGCGCCAGCTTCGAATCACGCAGGATCGAGCCATGCATGAAATCGTGATAGGTGATGAAGGCCCGCACCATCAGGAGCCCGGCGAGCAGGGAAAAGACCAGTCGCACGGGCCACCAGAGCGGCAGGCTGGCCGCGGCCATGGCCGCCATCAGGAGAATGAAGGTGGTGCCCACGGCCCACCAGCTCCGGGTGGGGGATTCCAGCGCATAGGACGCCGTGGCTTTCTGGAGTTCCCGCTCTTCACGAATCTCGGTGCGTTGCTCCGGTGGGGTTACGACCGCGGTAGGATCGTTTCTCAAGGCATTGTTCATGTAACTTTTCTTATCATCTTTCTAGTTGGGTGACGCTGTACGCTAGCTGGCGACTTTGAGCTTGCAAAGAACTGTCTGGCGAGGGGTCCATGGCCGAATCGAGTAGCGCGGGCACATGCAGTGGGCACTTTGAGCGTCGAAGGCGCGGGGGCGGGACTTATAGTAGATATTGTTCACAATCTCTCAGGGTATGAATTATCTACAGGCTTTCGGGAATCATCAAATGATTTGTTGCGGAATGCGGACTTTACAGGCGATGGGTTGCTCGATTCTCTGCCCGTTAGCCCTGCTGTCGTCTGCCAATTGCTTGCCGGTAACGCCTGGCTGTAGCGGCGCATATGGTTACGGCTACTAATTTTTTTCCGGAGTGAGACAATAGGCGCCAGTCGACCACCCACCCCATACCAGCGAGGTAAATCGTGAGAACAGCATCATTACTGGCCCTAGTTATCTTCTCCGCGACAGCCAGTGCGGGGGACCTGCCTGACCTGAACCTGACGCCGGGCGCCACGGATCCGGAAGTATCCGAAGCCAACATCAAGGAGTCCATTTGCCGAGTGACACACTTTACCTGGGAAGAAGGGCACATGCCGCCACCCTCCTTCCTGGACAGCACCAAAAAAGAGTTGTTGAAGCTCTATGGCTACACGGACGGTGACATCAGGCATTACCAGATGGACCACCTGATTCCCCTCTCGCTCGGTGGCCATCCCACCGATACCAAAAATATCTGGCCCCAGGTGCTGATCACCAAGTGGTCGGCCAGACGCAAGGATTACCTTGAGGAAATCCTGCATGACAAAGTATGCAAGGGCGAAGTCAAACTCAAGGACGCTCAGGAGCAGATTCGCACCAACTGGATTGACGCGTACAAGAAATACATCGGTGACGCCGATAA
Organism: Methylococcaceae bacterium; assembly: GCA_028678445.1. GTDB lineage: Bacteria > Pseudomonadota > Gammaproteobacteria > Methylococcales > Methylococcaceae > UBA6136. Next base: position 2,431 of record JAJRDJ010000421.1, on the reverse strand, counting down.
ATAAATTAGGAATGTGATGGGTAGTCTAGCGCGGAACGATCAACAGGGCATGCGTTCTCCCTGATAAGCTGGCTCTGGTTCGCCGACTTCCCGCCCGGCCTTTCCGAATACCGTATTGAGCCCGCTCTCAAAACGGATACACCTGCGAACCGGATCAAGCCTATGAGTGATGAGGAGCTTGAGTTTTTTCAAAAGCAAATGGCCGATGTCAGGCCACTGGCTCATTCCGGGCAACCCGTTCCGCGCCGTGAGGATAAGGCCGCCCATCCGGGGCTTGCCTACCGGCGCGAAGCGGCCCAGCGGGCGCGGACCATGGATGAGAGTCTTTTGCCCACCGCCTTCGTCGCGCCGGTGTATCCCGAGGAGATCATCAGCTTCAAGCGCGACGGCATCCAGAACGGCGTGTTCCGCAGGCTGCAGAAGGGCGCCTACGAGATTGAGGCCATGCTGGATTTGCATGGTCTTACCGTGGAGCAGGCGCGGCATGAGGTCTACCAGTTCATTGCCGATTGCGTCCGGTACGACGTGCGTTCGGCACTCATCAGTCATGGCAAGGGGCGGCGCAACAAGGATCAGGTACCGCTGCTGAAAAGCTTTCTCGCCCGCTGGTTGCCGATGTTTCCCGAGGTCATGGCTTATCACAGTGCGCAGAAATGGCATGGCGGCGCCGGAGCGGTCTATGTACTGCTCCGCAAGAGCGAAAAAGCCAAGGCCGAGACGCGCGAGCGGCTGGGGCTGACCTCTGGCAAGCCGGAGTTCTGAAGCACCATCCATGACCTCCATAGCCGCTGCCCAGGAGGCGGCCAGGCAATTTTCTTCGACCTCATCGCGCCTTGCACTACAGCCCCTTGGGCGAGGGCTGATCAACGATACCTATCTGGTCGCGGAGGGTGGCGCCCACTGGGTTCTGCAACGCATCAACCGGCGGGTGTTTCCTGACCCGGTCGCCGTCATGGCCAATCTGCGCAAGGTCAGTGATCATGCCCGCCGGGTCCGGAGGGGCTGCCCCGAGTCACCCTGGCGCCTGCCGGAAGTCATTCCTGCCCGGACGGGCGAGGATATACATCGGGATGAGCGCGGCGACTACTGGCGAGCCATCAGCTACATCGACCATGCCCGAAGCCTGGATAGCTTCGCTAATGCCGAGCAGGCCGGGCAGGTAGGGCGGGCGCTGGGCTGGTTTCACGGCCTGGTGAGCGAACTGCCGGCGGATAGCCTCCATGACACCTTACCCGGTTTCCATGTCACGCCGCTCTATCTGGCGGGTTTTGACCGGGTTGTTGATGGGCTGACGGACTGGCCCGCGACATCGGGTCTCGGGGAAGCGCTGGCTTTCGTGGCGGCGCGCCGCGGAGAAGCGGACGTGCTGGAGTCGGCCAAGGCGCAAGGCAAACTCCAGCCGCGCGTGATGCACGGCGATCCCAAGCTGGATAATGTCCTGTTCGACACCCGGACTGGGCAGGCGGTCAGCCTGATTGATCTGGATACAGTAAAGCCCGGCCTGCTGCATTACGACCTCGGGGACTGCTTTCGGTCCTGCTGTAATAGCGCTGGCGAATGCATGGGGCAGGGAAGCGCCGCGTTTGATAGGCGAGTTTTCAGGGCGATTCTTGAGGGTTATCTCCGGGAAGCGGCGCATATTCTGACCCGGGACGACCGGGACTATTTGTTCGAGGCCATCCGGCTGCTGCCCTTCGAACTGGGCCTCCGCTTCCTGACCGACCATCTGGCGGGGGATGTCTACTTCAAGGTGGATGAACCTGGCCAGAACCTGAGTCGTGCGCTGGGGCAGTTCAGGCTAACCCTGGATATCGAGCAGCAGGAGCGGGCTATCCGCCACATATTGAATCAAATTATGTAGCAGCCGACTCGCTGGCCAGTCGATGCGAGGTTGGAGACGCCGGAAGGGATGGCATTCTATCTGGCTGGGACAGTGAAAATGACACAAGAATCCAGGTGATGGGCGTTCCTCTATCCTCGAAGCGTGTGGTCCGCCTCGCGATAACCCCCTGCTTGTCGACCTGTGCCCGCTTATTGGGGGTTAAAGCGGGTACGGGTTTTGCCGTCCCAGCAACTTTGCCACTCATGAAGTCCCTCTCAAGCGGCCAACAAAAGCGGAGAATGGCATAAGTCTAATCCCCCTTCCCGGCACCGCGTTAGCCGGGGGGTATGTTGCGGATGCAAAGAGTTCACCCCGCGGCGATGCGTTGCAAGGCCGGGACATCGCACTGATAGAGGCCCTGACTAGCGCGCTGTATGAGGCCCGCCTGTCGAAAATGGGAGATCATCCGGCAGACGCTCTCGCAGGTGACCCCCAGCATACTGGCCATGTCGTGCCGACTCAACAACTGGACAGCGATACCCGGTTCCAGTTCGCCGAACTCGACTAGAAAGAGTAACAGCCGCGCCACCCGCGCCGCGGTCGATCCCG
>JAJRDJ010000420.1 GCA_028678445.1 Methylococcaceae bacterium | reverse complement strand
GCCTGTCGATACGGCGGCAGGGTGAGCAGTTCATACAGCCGCCGGGGCGTGCTGCCGCCCGACAGAGCCACGGCAAAGCGCCCATGATCGCGGATGGCAGCGCCGGCCAGTTCGATGAAGCGCCGCGCGGCTTCGCGGGCCAGGTCATCCGGACTGCCCGCGACGTACCATTCCCGTTGTGAGCTCATCGCAGCGCCTTGTAACGGTTGATCAGGCCATTCGTGGAGCTGTCATGGGAATGGATCGGTTCCTTGCCGGCCAGATCGGTCAGCACGGTGCGCGCCAGTTGCTTCCCGAGTTCCACGCCCATCTGGTCGAAGGAATTAATGTTCCAGATGGCTCCCTGCACAAAGATCTTGTGTTCATACAGCGCGATCAGGCTGCCGAGCGTCTCCGGCGTCAGCTTGCGGTAGAGAATGGAATTGGAGGGCCGGTTGCCATGAAAGGTCTTGGCCGCCGCCAGTTCCTGCAGGCGGTCGCCGGTGACGCCCTGGGCCTTCAGTTCCGCCTTGGCTTCCTCGAAGGTTTTCCCCAGCATCAAAGCTTCCGTCTGGGCGATGTAATTGGAGATCAGCAGTTCGTGATGCTGTCCCAGGTTGTGGTGGCTTTGCGCCGCCGCGATGAAGTCACAGGGAATCAGCGCGCTGCCCTGGTGCATCAGTTGATAGAACGCGTGCTGGCCGTTGGTGCCGGGTTGGCCAAAGATGATTGGACCGGTGCTGTAGTTGACCGGCTGGCCCTCGAGATCGACGGTCTTGCCGTTACTTTCCATGTCGCCTTGCTGGAGGTAGGCCGGCAGATACTCGAGATACTGGTCATAAGGCAGGATGGCGTAGGCATCGGCGGCGTAGAAGTTGTCGTACCAGATGCCGAGGAGAGCCATCACCACCGGGATGTTGCGGTGGAACGGCGCGGTGCGGAAGTGCTCGTCGATCCTGTGTGCGCCCTCGAGCAAGGCTTCGAAGCGATCCATGCCGACCGCCAGCGCGATGGGCAGGCCGATTGCGGCCCAGATGGAATAGCGGCCGCCGACCCAGTCCCAGAACTCGAACATGTTCGCGGTATCGATCCCGAACTCCGCCACCTTATCCGCGCTCGTGGAAATGGCCACGAAATGCTTGGCTACCGCCGTTGGATCCTTGACTCGCGAGAGCAGCCAGTCGCGGGCGGACCGCGCATTAGCCATGGTTTCCAGTGTGCAGAAGGTCTTGGAGGCCACGCAAAACAGGGTCGTTTCGGGATTCAGCCCAAACAAGGTCTGCACCAAATCGGCTTCATCGACGTTGGAGATGAAATGAACCCTGAGCCCCGGGTCGACATAGGGCGACAGCGCCTTCACCACCATCCGCGAGCCGAGGTCGGAACCACCGATGCCGATGTTAACCACGTCGCTGATCGATTGGCCGGTGCAGCCTTTCCAGCGCCCGGAGCGCACGGACTCGGTGAAGCGCCGCATCATCCCCAGGACCCGGTTGACATCCGGCATCACGTCATCGCCATCCAGCAGAATCGGCCGATTGGAGCGGTTGCGCAGGGCGATATGGAGCACGGCACGGTTTTCCGTGACATTGATGCGGGCGCCCCGGAACATGGCATCGATTTTGTGGGAGAGCTTCGACTCCTCGGCCAGTTGATCGAGCAGGCTCAGAGTCTTTTCGGTAATGCGGTTTTTCGAGAAGTCGAAGAGAATATCGTTGAAGGTCAGCGAGAAGCGTTCGAAGCGCTGTGGGTCTGCGGCGAACAGGTCCCGCATGTGGAGGCCGGCGATCTCCTGACGATGTTTTTCAAGTGCTCGCCAAGCCGGGAGTTGAGTGGGTTGTGTCATCGTGGATGGTCCGCTGATTGTTTTGCGGATGCTACCAAACGGCGGGTAACGAAGGAACCGCTATGTTGCAAGGACAGACGTCGACTCGCATGCGACCATTGTTGCCAATGGTCCTACAACGGCGGGCTTGGCCTCCGCCCGCGGGCAACCGAAACGCCTGATGCTAGCATCCCTGAAAACAAACAAGGGGCCGACCGGCCCCTTGATGGTATGCGTTAAGGGATTAGAATCAGTGACTTATTTAACACCCTTGCTGTTCAGGAAGGCCCCGTAGTGCTTGTCGACATTGGGGATATGGTCGTAGAGCCAGTCCTTGACGAACACGCAGGTATCCGGCGTGATCTCGATTTCCCGGTTGTGGAATTTCTTTTGCACGTCCAGGCAGGTTTTAACCAGATCGGCGTGTTTAGCCTTGTGGGCAGCGGCATCGGGATAGCCATGGGCATCGAACAGGTCTTCCTCGGTCTTGAAGTGCCCGGCGACATAGGCAATCAGCGCGTCGAGTTTTTGCCCCACATTGACACGGTTGCCGGCGGACACGGCGTCGTTGAGGGCGTTGGTCAGATCGAAGATCACCTTGTGTTCATCATCCGCCACGGTGACGCTGGTGCCAAATGCTTCCTGGGTCCAATTCAATAGAGCCATGTTTCAATCTCCTCAGCTAATTGTTGTTAGGGTTTGTCGTGTGCCATCAGGCTGGCATACCTTAGCGGGGAAGAGGTCCCTCCGATTTGATTCAGGTCAAACTTTCCGAAAATAGGACCATAGTGGTGCCTTTTTCGCCGGATGGGGGATGCCGCAGCGACCTGAGGCTCTCGGGTTATAATCACGGGCCTATCCCGCCGCCTGGAGAACATGGATTTCATGAGTAGCGAACCAAAACCCTGGGCCGGTCGCTTTACCGAGGCGACCGATCCGTTTGTCGAAGCCTTCACCGCCTCGGTGGATTTCGATAAACGCCTCGCCCGGCACGACATCGAGGGTTCCCAAGCTCACGCCGCCATGCTCGCCAAAATCGGTGTTCTTACCGAAGCGGAATGCGACGCCATCCTCTCCGGACTGGAGGCCATTCGAGCCGAAATTGAGCGGGGCGAGTTTGCCTGGTCGGTGCAGTTGGAAGACGTGCACATGAATATCGAGGCCCGACTGACCGAATCCCTTGGTGAAATAGGTAAGAAGCTCCATACCGGGCGCTCCCGCAATGATCAGGTCGCCACCGACATCCGGCTTTATCTGCGCGATGAACTCGATGGTATAGCCATGCTGATCCGGCGTCTGCAGGAGGCGCTGCTGGATCTCGCAGAGCGGGAGGCGGAGACCATCATGCCGGGCTTCACGCATTTGCAGGTCGCTCAGCCCGTTACGTTCGGCCATCACCTCTTGGCCTGGTACGAGATGCTGGACCGCGATCATGACCGGCTTCGCGATTGCCGTAAGCGGATCAACGTCATGCCGCTGGGCGCGGCGGCCCTGGCGGGCACCACCTTTCCGCTGGACCGCGCCTACACCGCCAGCCTGCTCGGCTTTGACCGGCCCGCTGCGAACTCGCTGGACGCCGTCAGCGACCGGGATTTCGCCATCGAATTCACCGCCTGCGCCAGCCTGATTCTGATGCATTTGTCGCGTTTCTCGGAGGAACTGATCCTCTGGACCTCCGCGCAGTTCGGCTTCGTTGATTTGCCCGATGCGTTCTGCACGGGCTCCTC
>JAJRDJ010000419.1 GCA_028678445.1 Methylococcaceae bacterium | reverse complement strand
CGGATTTGCTGGTGAAGGGTATGTTCCGCGACTTTTACGAACTCTGGCCCGAAAAGTTCAACAACAAGACCAATGGCATCACTCCACGGCGCTGGCTGGCGGGATGCAACCCGGCGCTGGCAGCGCTGATCACCCAGACCATCGGCGATGGCTGGACGCGCGATTTATCGGAACTCGCCAAGTTGGCTCCCCATGCCGACAATCCGGCATTCCGCCAACAGTGGCGGGCGATCAAGCGCGCCAAAAAGCAACGCCTGGCTGACTACACGCAATTCAAATTGGGCATCACCCTGGACCCGAATGCCCTGTTTGATACCCAGGTAAAGCGCATGCACGAGTACAAGCGGCAGTTACTGAATGCCCTGCATGTAATCCACCTCTATGACCGGATCCGGCGCGGCGATGTCGCGGACTGGACCCCGCGGGTTGTCATCTTTGGCGGCAAGGCGGCGCCCGGCTACCAGATGGCCAAACGCATCATCAAGCTCATCAACGATATTGCTCGCGTGGTAAATGCCGACCCGCTCGTGGGCGACCGGCTGAAGATCGTATTTTTGCCAAACTACCGCGTCACCACCATGGAGATCATCTGTCCCGGAACTGACTTGTCCGAGCAGATTTCCACGGCTGGCAAGGAAGCCTCAGGTACCGGCAATATGAAGTTCATGCTCAACGGTGCCTTGACCATCGGCACGCTGGATGGCGCGAACATCGAGATTCGCGAGGAAGTCGGAGCGGAGAATTTCTTCCTGTTCGGGCTGACGGCAGAGGAAGTGGAAAACACCCGCCCGCACTACGATCCGCTGGCCATCATCGGCAGGGATGAAAATCTGGCGCGCGTCATGGGCTTGCTCGAGTCAGGACATTTCAATACTCAGGACGAGCCGGGTATTTTCGATCCCATCATCGAATCCATCAGGGGTTCCTGGGATCCCTGGATGACCGCTGCCGACTTCGGCGCTTATGTGGAGGCCCAGAGGCAGGCGGCGGCGGCCTATCGGGATGAGGAGAACTGGACGCGGATGAGCATTCTCAATACCGCCGCTGCCGGGAAATTCTCATCCGACCGGACCATACAGGAATACAACCGCGACATCTGGAAATTGCAGCCGGTTCCCGCCATCCCGACCTGACGGAGTGTTCCATGTCGTCTTACAGGAGCCGGAGATACCCCCGAATACTGGCAATATCATCCGGCTCTGCGCTAACAGCGGAGCCTCGCTACATCTCATTCACCCTCTTGGGTTCCGTCTGGAAGATGCCCGGCTTCGGCGCGCGGGACTTGACTATCACGAGTATGCGGCGGTCAGCGAGCATGAGAATTTCGCCGCCTTTCTGACCGCCGTCCAGCCGGGACGAGTTTATGCCCTGTCCACCAAGGGCCTAACAAGTTATGCGGACGCGGACTTCAGGACCGGTGACGCGCTCGTGTTTGGCCCCGAAACCCGTGGTCTGTCACCAGCCTTTCTGCAATCCTTGACCGAGGGACAGCGCCTGTACATCCCGATGCGGCCGGAAAACCGCAGTCTTAACCTCTCCAATGCCGTGGCCCTGGTACTGTACGAGGCCTGGCGGCAGAATGGTTTTGCTGGGGCGTCGAGGCTATAGGGACCAACGTTTAGGAGGGAGCAGGCACTACAGCCAGCGGGTTCAAACGCCGGGATTGACCTTCGGGAGAAGGGGTTTGTCGGCATCAACCAGCCCACCGCGGGAAGTGGTGGGAACCAGCGACAGTCGGACTTTGCCGAGTTCATAAAGCAGCGTTTCTGCCTCGGCTTTTTGCAGGGAGTCGCCGTCCCTGAGCACGGTCTGAAGGGCCTCCCGGGCTGTGGCTTTGTCGCCTTGGTCCGCGAGGGTTCTGGCCAGAACCAGGAGGGTTTCGATGGATGGCTTGTCTACTGACGGCTTATCGCTTTGGGGGCTGGCAGTTGGGTCTGGAGCCTTGACTATCGGCATTACGGTTAGGCCCGGATCATAGAGATCCAGATCAAAGTCGAGCGCACCAAAAGACGAGTCCTGCACCACTGCAACCGGGGTTGGTCCGGGCACCAGTTCGGCAATATTCTCCGCGTCGGCTGTGGGTGGAAGACCGGTGTGAGCCGGATTTTCCGAAACGGCCGAATCGGACCCTGGCGAAAGAGTCCCACGGCCCAAGGAAAGCCCCGAGGTGTCGAAGGGGATCAAATTGTCTTGCGTCAATTCCGGATTGTTCGGGAGGCTGGCCTCGTTGTCGGATATTTCAGAGTCTGGCAGCGAAGGTGACACGAATTTCAGAAGATTCCCTTTATCCAGCAACTCGGGGGTCTCCCCTCCAGAATCTTCTTCCTCCTCGGGAAGCACCTGATCCTTGACCCCTGGGTCCTCAACTACGGCCGTCACCGCATCAGTTTTTTCATATTGCGCTTCGAGGGCGCGCAGTGCTTCGGTAAAGTCGGTATCGCTGTCCGCCAGGATATCAGCCGGTAAGACCGCCCTGGATTCGCTCCCGGCGGCAGCGACACTGTCGGTAGACGAGGTTCCCGTGGGACTGGCAAGAGCAGGGGGAGTGAAAGCCTGCGTGTCACCCGCGCCAGATTCGTCAACGGTCAGCTCCAGAACCAGTTCTTTAGAACGTGTTGGAGCGGTGTCCGCACTTTCGGGATCCGGGTGCTGCCGTTCCGGTTCGGCATACTGTGCCTCCAGGGCGCGCAACTCGGCGGTGAAGTCGGTGTCCTCGATGTCCAGCGCGTCTGCTTCGTCCAGATCGGGCGGGGCATGATCTGACGATGCCGCTACCGCCGAGTCAGCAGCCGCAGGAGCGGAAAGCACCTCGCTCGTGATTTCCGGGGACAGCCATTCCGGCCGCATCGCGTGGACGGTGGACCAGAATGTCACCGGCAGGTGTTTAACTCCCTCCTGAATTTCCCTTGCGTAAGCCCT
>JAJRDJ010000418.1 GCA_028678445.1 Methylococcaceae bacterium | reverse complement strand
TCGGCGGTGATTTCGATCCTGTCTTCAACCTCGAGTACGCCCTTCTTCTTCATGACACCCACCTACCTTGGAAACAGCAACCCGGACGGCGGGCGCAAAGCCGCCAACCGGCGTTAAATGATGAGATCAACGCCCTGCGGCGACGCAATACGCCGCCCGCGCGCGCTCCCCGGCCGATTCGCATGAATCGCCGGGGGCTGCAGCCCCGGCACGCTATCGCGGATTGGTTTCGAGGACAAGGCCCGGCGTTTTCCCCGCGTTTTCCACGTGATTCCGGCAATCAGCGCTTCAGCCTGTATGCCATTACCGAGTCGCCCATCGTGGAGCCATACATGCTGTGCCCCCCGGCGGGTATCACCACGTATTGTTCGCCGTCGACCTCGTAGCTCACGGGTACCGCGGTGCCTGCCGCGGGCAGATCCGCCTCCCAGAGGATTTCGCCGGTGTGCAGATCGAAGGCGCGGAAGGTGTCATCCAGCGAGTAGCCGATGAACACCAGTCCACCTGCGGTGACCAGCGGGCCGCCCGCACCGGGCGTGCCCAGGTGCCAGTCGATAGGTACTGGCGCCAGCTTCTTGATGCTGCCGAGCGGCACTTCCCAGACGATTTTCTTGTCGACGATATCGACCGCGACCAGTGCCGCCCAGGGCGGTGTCACGCAGGGCACTCCCAATACGGAGACCAGGGGCTCTATGGCGAACACGTAGGGAGAGTCCGGCATGGCGAAATTCATCGCCGCGCCCATCTCGAGCGTCAGGCCCTCGCTCTTGGGGGCTTTCTCGTTCGGTACCAGCTTGACGATAGCGGGTACGTGGTTGGTGGGCACCACCATGATATTGCTCGCCGGGTCATAAGCTCCGCCGCCCCAATTCGCGCCACCGTTCACGGGTGGAGAGATGATCGTGCCCTTCTCGCTGACTGGCGTGTAGATCGGTCCGTACGTGTGCTCCTCGACTTTCCTGCGGCACAACCACTCGTCGATGGGCGTGAGACCCCAGGCATCATCGGGCGAAAAGCCGTGCGGCACGATACTGGGCATCCCGTCCGGGAAGGGCTGCGTCGGGGAAAGCACTTCGCCGCCCACTGTTCCCGACTGCGGCACCGGTCGCTCGACGATGGGCACGAGCGGCGCGCCGGTCGCGCGGTCGAAAACGAAAATCATGCCCATCTTGGTGTTCTGCACCAGGGCCGGCACCATCTTCCCGTCGTGGGGATAGTCGATCAGCATCGGACGCGCGGGCAAGTCGTAGTCCCACACGTTGTGGTGCACCAGCTGCTGATGCCACACGACCTGTCCTGTTGCCCCCTTGAGGGCGACGACCGAGGTCGAGTAGTGATTGTCGCCGGGCCGGGCGGCTCCGTAAAAATCGCTCGACGCGCTGGTCGTGGGCAGGTAGACGAGGTCCAGCTCCGGGTCGACGGCCATGGAACTCCAGACATTGCCCTGGCCAAAGCCTTCGGTACCCTTTCCCCAGCTGGCCATCGCGGGATCGTCCGGATTGCGGGGAACCGGATCGAATTCCCAGCGTTGTTCGCCGGTGCGGGCATCGAAGGCGAGCACCCTGCCACTGGGAGCGCCCACTCGCTGGTTGTCGGCGACCGCGGAGCCGACCACGACCACGTCGTTAACGACAGCCGGATCGGATGTCGCGGCCACCTCGCCGGGCCACAGCATGGGCTTGCTGGGGGACATCCTGACCTCGCCGTTGACGCCGAATCCCTCGCAGGCCTTGCCGGTCCTGGCGTCGATGGCAACGAGCCGGTAATCCACGGTACCCAGGAATATGCGGGATCTGCACGGGCTGTCCTGCGCTGCCTCGCGGTCGACCCAGCTGGAAATGCCGCGACACTTCTTGGTACTGAGGTCCGGCTCCTCGGGGTCGAAGCTCCAGCGCTTCTCACCCGTTGCGGGATCCAGTGCCGTCAAGCGGCGCTTGATCGAGCACACGACCAGGTTGCCTTCGATCAGGCTCGGATGATCTTCGAGCGCGATCAATCCGGGACGGTTCCCGCCAGGGACGTCACCGGTGTGGAATTCCCAGGCCAGTTCCAGGTTCGCCACGTTGTCGCGGTTGATCTGCGCCAGCGGCGAGTACTGCGTGCCGAGCTGATGCTGGTCAACGGCCGGATCCGCCGCATTCGCCTGCAGCACCAACGCCGAGGCAACAAAAAACAACCCGCGAACCAGCCCGCCGATCCGGCGCGCGCCGGCAAAATCCCCGATCTGCATGAGAACACCCCTGAGAAAGCATGCGCCCCTTGCGCATGACGTTATTTTTTGACCATCGCCCGGTGAAGCGAATGGCCTGGGTGAGAAGATATACCGCAATAGCCGCTCACGGGAAGCCATGCGATGAACTGGCCGAGGCAGTGGATCCTTCGATATTCGACTGGCGTAGCGCGGCAGCTTCCGCCGCCGGGACGTCAACCGGCGTGCAGCGGTTGCAGGTGCGCATGGCGCAGTTGCTCGCGCTCGAACCGGCTGTGCTCCTGCTGCCAGGAAGAGGGCCCCGTGGCCTTGCGCACCTCGACTGCCGTCACCTTGTATTCGGGGCAATTCGTGGCCCAGTCCGAGTTCTCGGTGGTAATGACATTGGCCCCGCTGAGGGGGTGATGGAAGGTGGTGTAAACGACGCCGGGCTGCATGCGCTCGCTCAATTGTGCGCGCAGAGAAGTCTCGCCCACCCGGCTCGCAATCGAGACCAGGTCGCCATCGGCGATGCCGCGATCCCCTGCGTCATGCGGGTGGATCTCCAGCACATCCTCCTGGTGCCACGCACTGTTGGCGGTGC
>JAJRDJ010000071.1 GCA_028678445.1 Methylococcaceae bacterium | reverse complement strand
GTAATGTCGAATCTGGTCGCTCAGCCCCATCCATAAATCATGAGTCAAGCAGGGCTGTTCGTTTTGGCAATTGGACTTGCCCCCACAGCGAGTGGAATCGATGGTTTCGTCTACCGCCGCGATGATCTCGGCGATGCTGATCTCGGCGGCTTTTCGGCTCAGTTGATAACCGCCACCTGGTCCCCGGACCCCTTCGACCATGCCGGATCTGCGCAGGCGGGAGAACAACTGCTCGAGATAGGAGAGTGAAATTTGCTGACGCTTGGCGATGTCGGTCAGGGTGACGGGATTTTTTTCACTATGATAGGCCAAGTCCAGCATGGCGGTTACGGCATAGCGGCCTTTGGTCGTTAAGCGCACGAACTGGTCTCCTCAAGGGGTATGGACATCTTCATTCGAGAGTCACATATCCCAGCAAAATAGTCAATTATTTGCGCCAGCAACGCCAGCAACAGGCAGCAAGCGCGGGCGTCAATCCATGCGTTCTAAAAGCTTCGCCCGAAATTTGAGTGCCACGTCAGCTTCAGGTGTGACCCCCTTCACGCCGCCATTCGGATTTCTCGAGCGGGTCCATGCCACACCGTCGAATGCTACTTGATCGTTCGACGATGTGGCTCAGGCTCAATCGAACACGACAACCTTTGTGAACTTCCCTATTGCAATTTTCTCTTGGGTTCTTTATAAATTTGCCCGTGCCATTGGCACTGCAAAAATAACATTCAAGCGATCTTAAGCGAGGAGATTCATGATGAAGAAAATGCTCTGTGTTCTTAGCGTACTGATGATGTCACTGGTTCTTACTGGTTGCCCGGACGATCCTGACAAGTCCAAGCAGAAGCTGGAAGCACCGGCTGCTCCTCAGCTTTAATGGTAGAGTCAACCTGAAAAACGCTTAGAAGCAATAGCTACTAAGGGGGCAGCCCCAACAAATAAATTGCTGATAGCACGTCAGGTTCCAATAAACCCGGGGCATAGCCCCCGGGTTTTTTTCGTCCGCTAACCCGGCTCCGTGGCGTTTTGTCGCACTTAAGCCGCCATAACAGGCGCAGAAATACGCTTACCTTGGCTTGACAGCCGTAGAGCACACTGTAAGATACGCCTCAGCGCTTGGCGCTAACTGAAGCCATTCATTAAGCAAACAAAATCTAAAAGGGTATAAGCACATGGGAATGATCCTCGACCTGGTCGAAAAAATGAGATCTCCGGTAGGCATCGTGGTAACTCTGGTTATCGTCGCCGCTGGTGTATTTTTCGTGCGCTGGGTCTTCAGCGACGAAGAAAAAAAGCAGTAACCCACTGCCGAGTGGCAAGATTAGGTGGTTTTCATTTGGCATAAGCCACACTAGCCTAAGCTTGCCACACCTCCCCCCCTACCTGCAGAATCTGCCCAACTCCCTCTTTCTTTGGCGCCTAAAAGCTAGTCCGCCAATCCCACGCTAAATTTGCCTTATCCATGGGACAGGCAAAAATAGGCTGCCCGACCTTACCGAACCGATCTCCCGGAGTTTCGATATGCGCATACTGTTAACGGGTGCGACAGGTTTTATCGGGCGGGCGCTGTGCCCGGTGCTACGTCGACAAGGTCATGAGCTCACCGTCTTCGCTCGCCATCCGGAACGTGTCGAATCGACTTGCGGACCAGATATTGCCACCTTGCGGAGTCTGGCCGAATGGTCTCCCGAGCACTCCTTTGATGCCGTCATCAATCTGGCTGGCGAGCCCATCATGGCCCACCGCTGGAGCAGTACACGGAAACAGGCGCTCTGGGACAGCCGAGTAACCTTAACCGGACAGCTGGTGGACTGCATGGCGCGAGCCCACCGGAAACCCACCACGTTCATTAGCGGTTCCGCTATCGGCGTTTACGGGGATCAGGGTGACCTGGAACTGGACGAGAACTGCACCGGCGCGGGTGGCTTTGGCTATCAACTATGTGCGGCTTGGGAGCAGGCGGCCATGCAGGCTGAAGCGCTGGGCATCCGGGTTTGCCTGCTGAGAACCGGGCTGGTAATAGGCAAAAATGGCGGGTTTCTGAAACGTATGCTGTTGCCTTTCAGGCTGGGTCTCGGCGGACGGATCGGTGACGGGCGTCAGTGGATGTCCTGGATACACCTGGCCGACCATGTGGCCATGACCCGGTTCCTGCTTGACTCGTCCGAGGGGCATGGCGCATTCAATGTGACAGCTCCCCACCCGGTGACCAACGCCGAATTTACCCGCGAGCTGGCCAAGGCCCTCAAGCGGCCCGCCGTTCTGCCGATACCGGCCTGGTTGTTGAAACTCGGCGCCGGCGAAATGGCGGAACTACTGTTGGAAAGCCAGAAGGTATTGCCCCGAAAGGCGCTGGCCAACGGTTTCGAATTTACCTACGCTACCCTTGAACCGGCCCTGCACGACGTGCTCGCATAGGCGCGAAAAGCGCCTGCCTTCAATCAGAGGGCTCCGGCTCCTGTGAGTGGCGAGATCCAGTAGTGGATGGCAGCACCCCGAAAATCCCTACGTAGCCGATCAATCATGCCGTATACCTCATCGCAAGAGGTATGAATTTCGAAACGAATCTGCCGTTTACGACCCGCAACCTGCTCGGCAAGCGTCAGCAACGCATGGTTGGCCGAGTGGCCATTGACCGGACCGCTGCAAAAACCCCGATCCGGCGCATTCTCAAATAGCCAGTCGACCAGCACCTCTTCCAGGCTGACCGGGACAATCAGCGTCAGCAATGCGGTATCGGCCATTTCAGGTCGCTCCTTTCGATGGCGTCAACGGCTCGCCAAAGCGTCGATAGAGAATCGGCAGCATGACCAGCGTCAGCAGCGTGGAGGTACATAACCCACCAACACCCACCACCGCCAGGGGCCGCTGTATCTCGGAGCCGGGGCCGGTCGCATAGAGCAGTGGAATCAAGCCGAAGGCGGCGATACCCGCCGTCATCAGTACCGGCCTGAGCCGCCGCAAGGCGCCCTGCAGCACAACTTCATCCATGGGCCGGCCCAGCGCCCGCAACTGATTGAAATAACTCACCATCACCACGCCATTCAGCACCGCTATACCCAAGAGGGAAATGAACCCTACCGAGGCCGAGACGGACAGATATTCGCCCGACAGCCAGACACCATAAACGCCGCCAATCAGTGCCAGTGGAACGTTTGCAAGCACCAGCAGCGCCTGCCGGACCGACTGAAAGGTCGAGAACAGCAGCAGGAAGATCAGCCCCAGCGCCACCGGTATCACCACGGCGAGACGCGCTGCCGCCCGCTGCTGATTCTCGAATTGGCCCCCCCATTGAATGAAATAGCCTTGTGGCAACTCGACTTGGGCCGTCACCGCCTGTTTGGCTTCCTCGACGAACCCGACCAGGTCGCGCCCCTCGACATTGCTGCGCACCACGGAAAAGCGCTGGCCGCGCTCGCGCGAGACCGACACCACGCCTTCCACCGTCCGGATGTTTGCCACCGCCGAGAGCGGCACCCGCCGCCCGTCGGGCAGGGCAATCTGCAGTGTCGACATATTCGCCGGCGCGCCGGTACCGCGCAGCAGCAGGGGCGTGCGGCGAATGCCTTCCTGGATGATGCCCAGCTTGCGGCCTTCGACCTGTGCCCGCAGGGTGTCGGCGAGTGAGTCGGCATCCAGCCCGAGCCGCCCCGCCGCCAGCCGGTCGACCTTGACGACCAGGTACTGCATGCCCTCGTTGCGGAGAGTGAAGACATCCGAGGCGCCCCGGATGCCGCGCATGACGCCGGCGATGGCCTCGGCCTTGGCGTTAAGCACCGGCAGTTCGGGCCCGAACAACTTCACCGCCACATCGCCACGGACACCGGTCAGCATTTCGGTCACGCGCATCTGGATGGGCTGGGTAAAACTGTAGGCGATGCCGGGAATCGTATCCAGCACCTTGCGGATTTCGTCGATCAGCGCCTCCTTGCCCTTGACCCGCCATTCGGCCTCGGGCTTCAGCACCATGAAGGTATCGGTTTCATTCAGGCCCATCGGGTCGAGGCCGATTTCATCCGCGCCGACCCGCGCCGTAATACGCTGGACCTCGGGCACATGATCGAGTATTGCCTTCTGGATTTCCCCGTCGATCCGGACTGATTGCTCCAGATTGATGGATGGCAGCTTTTCCACCTGGACGATGATGTCGCCTTCATCCAGGGTCGGCATGAAGGTCTTGCCGATCTGGCCATAGACAAACCCCGTAGACAACAGCAAGGCGCCCGCAAATACCATCACCGTGCGTGAGTGAGCCAGCGACCAGATCAGGGCCGGACGATAGATTGCCAGGAGCTTGCGTGCCAGCCAGGGTTCCTCGTGCTTGACCCGGGTCATCAGAAACGAGGCCAGCACCGGAATGACGAACAGCGAGAAAATCAGCGAGCCACCCATGGCGAACACGTTGGTAAAGGCCACGGGCCTGAACAGCTTACCCTCCAGCCCCTCCAGCGACAACAGCGGGACAAAGACGATGCCGATGATGAGGGCCCCTGAAATGACCGGCGCCATCACTTCGCGCATGGCACGGTAGATGACATGCAGGCGCGGCAGATGACTGTCCGCGGAGCGTTCGGCCAGGTGCAAGGTAATATTCTCCACGACCACCACCGCCGGATCGACCAGCTTGCCAATGGCGATAGCCAGGCCGCCGAGACTCATCAGGTTGGCCGTGATCCCGAAGTAGTTCATCAGCAAAAAGGCAAACAGCGCTACCATGGGCAGAATCAGCGCCACGGTCAACGACGCCCGGAGATCGCCGAGAAACAATAACAGCAGTACCACGACCAGTACCGTGGCCTCGACGAGTGCGCCCACGATGGTATGGATGGCCCGGCCCACCAGGTTGCTGCGCTTGTAGAACACGCTGATGTTGACCTTGGGTGGCAAGGCCGGGCGGATCTCCTCCAGCTTGGCCTCAACGCCCGCAACAACCAGCCGTGCATTGGCCCCGCGCAGACTCAGCACCAAACCTTCGACGACTTCCCCCTCGCCGTTCTGGCTCACCGCGCCATACCGAGTGAGGGCGCCGATCCGCACCTCGGCGATATCGCCCACGCTGATGGGTATGCCATTGCGCTCGGCCACCACGATGGTCCGGACATCTTCCAGGTTGGCAATCCTTCCCTCGGCGCGTACCAGCAGCGATTCCTCGCCCTGCATCAAGCGGCCCGCGCCATCGTTGCGGTTGTTTACCTTGAGCGCTTCGGTCAGCGCATCCATGCTGACGCCGCGCGCCGCCAGCCGTGTGCTGTCCGGAATCACTTCGTAACTGCGCACGCTGCCGCCAAGGGCATTCACATCGGCCACACCCGGCACCGTCCGCAGCGCGGGCCGGATCACCCAGTCGAGCAAGCCGCGTAACTCGGAAAGACTCATGCCCTCGCCCTCGACGGTAAACATGAACATCTCGCCCAGTGGCGTGGTCATGGGTGCCATGCCGCCCTCGGCGTTCGCCGGGAGATTGGCCCAGACTCCATTCAGGCGTTCGGCGATTTGCTGCCGCGCCCAGTAGATATCGGTACCTTCCTCGAAATCGATGGTGATGTCAGTCAGCGCATACTTGGCGATGGAGCGCAGCATGGTCTGCTTGGGAATACCCAGCATTTCCACCTCGATCGGCGCCGTGACCCGGGTCTCGACCTCTTCCGGGGTCATGCCGGGCACCTTGACGATAATCTTGACCTGGGTCGGCGACACATCCGGGAAGGCGTCGATCGGCAGATGCAGCGCCGCCACCCAGCCGGCAGCCGCGACCATTAGCGCCAGCAGCAGGGTAAACACCCGCTGCGTCAGGGCAAAATGAATCAGGCGCGCCATTATTCACCATGCCCATGATTGTTCGAACCGTTCGAACTTCCCAGCCAGGCGGCCTTCAAACCGGCGACGCCCTGAATCACGACGACCTCGCCCTCGTTCAGCCCCTCATGGAGGACCATGCTATAGGGCTCTTGACCGGCGACCGCTACCTCGACAGCCTCGAACCCCGCCGGGCGCTTCACAAAAACATAGTATCGGCCTTCGTGATTAAAGACCGCCGCCGCGGGCACCCGGAAAATACGATCGGTGCTGCGGTGCATCATTTGCACGTTCACATTCATGCCAGGGCGCAGACGTTCCGTGCCCTGCTCCACGAGCGCCCGGACCAGCGCGCTCTGGCTTTGCGGGTCGACGCTCTGGCTGATTTCGATCACCCGCGCCCGGGCACTTGGATTTTCGACGGTGACCCGGTCGCCGATGCGAGCCTCCTTGAGACGCTCTTGCGGCATGTCGACCTCCAGCCATAACTCATCCAGCTTGCCGATGCGAAACAAGGGCGAAAGTGCTTCCACCCGCTGGCCGACGATGGCCATGCGCGCCAGCACGAAGCCATCCACTGGGGCCAATACCCGGTAGAGACCATTGATCTTGCTACCCGCCTTGAGCCGCTCAATCTCGGCGGCGGTTATGCCGGAGGCCTTCAGCGTCTGTTCGGCGGCATTCAGCGTCGCCTGCGCCCGGTCATACCCGCTCTTGGTTTCCTGCCAGCGCATCTTGGAAATGACGCCTTCGCGCAGCAAGGTCTCATCTCTCCGCATTTTGGATTTGGCCACGTCGAACACCGAATACGCATCCACCACGGCGCGTTGCAGATCGACGAGCGCCACGCTGTCGATTTCCGCCAGGACCTGTCCCTTGGTCACCTTGACGCCCAGTGGCACGTTCACGTGGGTGATGATGCCGGACTGGAGCGAGGTAACCGCGAATTCCTTGGCGGGCGGCAGGACGACACGGCCGGGGGCTTGCGCAAGGGGAATGGCGGTGACCGGCTCCGGCAGCGCGGTGCGGACGTCGAGATGGCTGCGCTGCTCGGCATCCAGCCGGACCAGACTCCCCTCGGCCCGGACCAGACTTACAGGGACCAGATGCAAACTGCATAGGAGCAGAAGAAAGGGCCTCATGGCGTTACCCCAACCACTTGGTTGTAGGTGGCCATATCCTTTTCGACGAGAATGGCGCGCTCTGCCGCATCCCTGATGGCGGCCTGGGCGCCAGCCTGTATCTTCAGGTAATCGATCAAGGCGATTTCGCCCGATTCAAAGGCGATCCGGCTCATGTTGATCTGCGTTTCCGCGATGGCCTTGCGCCGTTCGGCAATGGCCAGCGCGGCCCGATCGACTTCCAGCGTGTGACGCGCCTCATGCAGCGCTTTCTCCAGTTGCCGCCAGAGGGTTTCGCGCTGAGCGATTTTTTCATTCAGAACCAGGTTGGCCTGGGCCACTTGGGGGGCATGCCAGTCATCACCGCCCACTGGGATTTGGATAACCAGGTTACTGCCGGTGCCGAAGCGGTTCTGCTCCTCGATTTCCACACTGTTCGTGCCGAGCATGATGGAGGGCTGATTACCCTGCTTGGAGGTACGGGTAAACTCCACTTCGGCCTGCGCCCGCTCGACCGAGGCACTGGCGGCGGATACCGCTGGATGGGTCTCATCCAGCGCTTTTCGGGAGCTCAAGTTTTCTTCGAAGTGCCTGGGTACCCGAATCATTCGGGTGAGATTCTGATACGCCTTTCGAGTATGCATGACCTCGGCTTCGGCCTGCACCAGCGCGGTCTTTTTTTCGAGTTGGTCACTTTCTGCCAAGAGTAAATCCGCTCTGGCTAGATCACCTAGCTCCACTCGCCGCTGCACCACGCTGACCAGCTTCTCCGCGACTTCATGGATCTGACGAGCCAACTCGCGGCGGTTTTCGACCAGGCGCAAATTCCACAACGCATTGCGAACCAGTCCAGCCAACTCGTGCTTCAGGGCAATCGCGTATTTGCCGACAGCCTTCCGCGCCTCGTCAGTCACTTTCTCGCTGGCCGCCTTCTGCCCCCACATCCACAGGGGAACCTGATAACCCGACTGCACCTCAGTCATACCGGCATTCTGCCCAAGCAGCGCGTCATCGATGTATTGCACGAAAATCATCGGGTATCCGGCTATCCAACTCGAACTCCGCTGCTCCAGCGCCCGTGCCTCCTCCTGGTAGGCGGCAATCAAGGCCTGTTGTGGATACCGCTCAAACGTTGTTTCGACCACCTGCCGGAGACTGAGTCTGTCGTCGATCACCAAGTCGTCCAGATGATCGACCAGTAGCTCCTCTGCCCCTGCGGGGGAGATCCAAAGACCCATGGCGAAGAATAGACCAAGCAAGCATTGCATGAGGACACCCTGCAGTCGTGGAGACCCCACGACCCCGGTCAACTAATATTGAGGCTCGGAATCCAGATCCATCAATATGATGGCGAGCCCGAAGGAAAGGGCGAATCAGGCCCTGAATGGAAGCACAGCCACGAAAGAAGCTGGCGATGCGCGAGGCGGCGAACCGGAGCGGAAATGATGCCGCGGAATGAGTGGGGTGGGGAGGGCAATAGCCACGCATAGACCGGCCGTAGGTCCGAGAATACGGTGAGGGCCCGGAGGCAGCCAGGCTTGGGCGGAGTCACCAGCCCCCCCCAGTCGATTCCCGCCAAGTTCAACACCGACCGGGACGCCGACGATGATATCAGCGGGGTCGGCAACCGCCTCGTCTGTGACAGCCGGCGCCCCGTAAGCCAGCCGCTCCAGCCCGGGGACATGTAAAAACCCCATGGTTTCGCCGCCTGTGTGGGCGTGCACCCAAGGGGTAAGGACCTGCATCAGGATTAACGCCAGATTAATGACTGTAGAGCGGGAGCGGCGCATGCACTAGGGAGGATACGAGAAATAACGAATGGTTGACAGTATAGTACCGATTCGGCCCGGGTTACGATGTCATCCATCCGTTTCTGCATGAAAACAAGGCGAGCGTGGCGTTCCCGGCCGCGCGGCGCATCCCGCCCAGACCAATCAATCACACCTCAAGATGTCCAGGAAATGCCCATGACCTCAACAGGCCGCGAAGCAGAACAGACTGACGCGCTCACCGATTTCATTGTCGGCTGCGGCGATATTGGCCAGCGCGTGGCCCGGCTGGAACAGGCAGCCGGCAGAAAGATTCTGGCGCTGACCCGCTCGGCTACTGCCGCCGACTCCCTCAAGGCACTCGGAATCGGTATCGTCCGGGGCGACCTGGACGCGCGCTCCAGCCTGACGAATCTTCCCGCAACCCTTGCCACGCTGTATTACTTTGCTCCGCCGCCGCCCAAGGGCACCGATGATCCTCGGCTGCGCAATTTGTTGAATACCCTTCAAGACCTTCCGGAGCGAGTCGTCTACATCAGCACCAGCGGCGTCTATGGCGACTGCGGTGGTGCCTGGATCGACGAGGACTGGCCGCTGAATCCCATATCGGAGCGCGGCAAGCGACGCCTGGCAGCGGAGCTCATCCTTCGCGGCTGGAGTGATCGCACCGGCATCCCCGTCGTCATCCTCCGGGTGCCCGGCATCTACGGCCCTGGACGGCTGCCGGTGGAGCGCGTCCGGCAGGGTGTGCCCGTACTCTTCGAAGCGGATTCCCCCTACAGCAACCGCATCCACGCCGATGATCTCGCCCTTGCCTGTTGCGCTGCCGCCCGTCGTGGCCATAGCGGCCAAGCCTACAATATCAGCGATGGCCATCCCACCACCATGACGGACTATTTCTGGCGTATCGCCGATAGGTACGGACTCGAGAGACCCCCGGCCATCTCCCTCGCGGAAGCCCGACACGTGTTGAGCCCGAACATGCTGTCCTTCCTCGAAGAATCCAAACGCCTGGATAATCGGCGCATGCTGGCTAAACTCCGGGTTACCCTCCAGTTTCCGGACTTGGCCAGTGGGCTTACAGCGTGTCGGTGAGAGTGCGCCAGAGTGATGAGGACGGTGCACAGAGCAACCTACTCGCTGCTGATACATCTGAGCCCCGCCGTACTTTTGATTGGTACAAGGTTGCGCTGGTATTTCGTACTTTTTATCCTTTGACTACTCGCTTGAGCTAAACAACAGGAGTCGACCTATCTTTGTACGCGGCGTTAAAGTTGTAAGTTGGCTGGGAGTGGTGCATGCATATTAGACAAGCCCCGAGTATAATTAATTATTAATAATGCCAAATAATTCCGAAACACCTCACCAGAAAAACCCATTCGAGAGCCACACATTAGTACCCAAGAACGGTGCGGGAAGGCGCGTGTTGATAATGTCGGCGTCTGCTGGCACGGGTCACGTGAAGGCTGCCGAAGCTCTGGAAAAGACCTTTGCGGCTGATACCCGGGTTTTGGAAGTAGTTAACAACGATGCCTTGCAATATACCAACAAGCTGTTCCGGGATTTCTATTCGAAGCTCTATGCTTCCCTGGTAAAGTCGGCCCCCAATTTTCTCGGCTGGTGGTACAAGACCAGCGATGAGCCTTGGCGGACGGATGCCATGCGACATATGCTCGACCGTCTGAACACCAAACCCCTAGTCAAGTTCATACGCGCGTTCAATCCCCACATTACTGTCTGCACCCATTTCATGCCCGCCGGGATTATTTCCCACTTGATCGCAACCCGCCAACTGCGGGCCCATCTCTCCATAGTCGTGACCGATTTCGACTTTCATGCCATGTGGCTGTCCCGAGCGTTTCAACGCTACTTTGTGGCAATCGAGGAGACCCGGGCCTACCTTGAGATGCTGGGTCTGCCGCCCGATCGTATTACCGTCTCCGGGATTCCCATCGACCCGGATTTCCTCAGGGAACTTGATCGCAGGGCAGAATGCTGCCGATTCGAGTTGGATCCCGCAAAACCGATTCTCCTGCTATCTGCCGGAGCTATCGGCCAAGGTCCCACGGAATTCATGGTTGAACGGTTATTGAACCTGCGCCACGACGTGCAAACCGTTGTGATTTGCGGGCGCAGTGACGAGTTGAGGCAGCGGGTGAATCAAGTGGTCAATGGCAGGACGGATCACTTCAAGGTATTGGGTTACACCCAAGAAATGCACATACTAATGAAGCTATCCGATCTATTCATCGGTAAACCCGGGGGGATGACGTCCTCGGAGGCTATCGCCTGCGGACTTCCCATGTGTATTGTCACCCCTATTCCGGGTCAGGAGGAACGCAACAGCGATCATCTGCTGGAGGAAGGCATTGCCGTGAAGTGCAACGACTTGAGCACGCTTGCATTCAAGATCGATCATGTGCTGGATGACCCCCAACGCTTGGTACAGATGCGAGCGAATGCACTGCGATTTGCCAAGCCCAAGGCGTCGGAAACCGTGGTCAATACCTTGCTCGACGATCATCTCCCGCCGCTTTCCCTGAAGCGGAGAGAGCGTGCAGCAAGCTCCTCCGCTGCGGGGTTGGCATGAGGCACGCTAAACATTCGGCGGGCCGGTCGAGCCCCATGAAACCGGGATTTCTTTGGGGCGTGGCGACATCCGCTTATCAGTCAGAAGGGGGATACAACCTTCCAGGGCAGCCGCAGACGAACTGGGCGCGGTTCGAACGCCAATTGACCGTGGCGCCACTGGGCCAAGCGGCCGCATTCTGGCGCCACTACCGGGAAGACTTCGATACCTGCCGAAGCATGGGGCTGTCCGCATTCCGCTTGAGTATTGAGTGGAGTCGAGTGCAGCCCACGCATCGCAACGAACCGGCTGCACCGCCGCCGTTCAATGACGAAGCCTTGAACCAGTATGCCCAGATAATCGACGACTGCATCGCCAGGGGTCTGGAACCCATTGTGACGCTACACCACTTCGTCCATCCCGCTTGGCTCGGACCTGACCCGTGGTTAAACCCCGCCGCCGTGGAGCACTTCGGTGTTTATGTGCGCAAGGTCGTACAACATGTCAATCAGGTCTTGATCAGCAAGGGTAAGCCTCCAGTTCGCTATTTCATAACCATCAACGAGCCCAATATGCTGGTGCTCAATACCTATCTTGGTAGCCAGTTCCCGACGAGCGCTGAAAGAAGTCTGCTGTCAGCAACCACGGCATGTAATAATTTACTTTGTGCACATATTCTGGCCTATAACTGTATCCATGACCTCTATGAGGCGGAGGCATGGGCCAAGCCCATGGTCACCTTGAATACCTTTACTAGCGACCTCTACTGGTCGGATAAGGCTTTGTTTGATCTCCTAGCCATGCGGGAAAGGCAGGTACACTCAGCCGACAGCCTAGATTATCTCCGGTGCAAGGCAAGAGACTTCAATGCCGTAATGCGGGACTGTGATGTTTCCTTCCGCCATGATCTGGAGTTTTATACAGGCATAACATACAGAAAAGTTTGCCAATGGACGGCTGAATATTATCTATCTTCGGTGACCTTTAAAGCTGTCGTGGAGAGGCTTTATGAATCGCCACGTTCGCGTGTTATGGATTATCTCGCAATGGACTACTATGATCCATTCTGCGCACATGCGTTCCGTCTTCCAAGATGGTGGGATCACGAATATAAAAATCGTTCCCTCCGTGACTGGATCACGAATAGCGTAACGAGCAAATGGTGGGACTGGCGCGTTCTGCCAAAAGGGCTCCGGTTCTTTTGTGAATATTATGCCCGCGATTTTGGTAATAGACCCATGTTGATTGCCGAGAATGGCATGGCCCTGCGGAGAGATCTTGATAATCGTGCCTCACCGCGGAGCGACCAAATCAGTCGCAGCGAGTTTCTAGAAATGCACACCCGTGAGATAATTGATATGGTACGCGATGGGGTTCCCCTGTTCGGGTATATGCACTGGTCACTATTCGATAATTATGAGTGGGGTACTTTTTCACCTCGCTTCGGGATTTTTAGCCTGGATTACCAAAAGGGCACTAAACGTATCGCTACCGATCATTGCGGGGACTGCCCATCCGCTACTTACGCCAGGATCATCAAGGAGGTAGACCTATCGCCGGGGGTATTACCCAGGTCAACCTAGGTCGAAGCCCTCCACCAGACCAGCCCCCCGCCTCGATTCCATGGCCAGGTTCCGGTGGTAGGTGCTGGGTCCCTTAGTTAGCCGCGATCAGTGGCAACGCGACGAATTGCAGCAGATCATTCAGGACCGGGTGCCGTGGGACTCTGCCATCACCGGATACCAGACGGTGCTGTATCGGCTTAATCATGTTTTTTGCCTGGGGTGGCATGACATGACCCCGATGGGCTGGCGGCAGCAATGGCAGACGGATATGGCCAAGCGGCTGTTAGAGGTATTCATCAAGGCAGCGCTTCAAGCCCCGGCTGCCGTGTCCATACTGCTTGCAAAGCCACCCACCGTGATGTTCCCGGCTTTGTCATATTCTTGTCGTACTATGGGTACGACTAATGAATAGGCAGTCCTCATAAGTAATCCACCGCATGACCTATTCGGCAACCTACAAGGGCCGGCACCATGGCTTTAATGACTTGCGTTCCCTTATGGCCAAGGCGTCGCCACTGCGATCTGCCGATTATCTGGCGGGGATAGCCGCCGAATCCGAAGTGGAGCGCGCCGTAGCGCAGCGGGCGCTGGCCGACGTGCCACTGCAAAGATTCATCGATGAGCCTTTGATCCCGCCAGAGACCGACGAGATATCTCGGCTGATCCTGGAGCGTCACGATGCAGCCGCCTTTGCCGCCATACGGTCGCAGACGGTCGGGGAGTTTCGCGACTGGCTGCTGTCGGATGAGAGCGACCTCTCGCAGCTGTCTGCCGGACTGACCCCCGAGATGGTGGCCGCCGTCAGCAAGATCATGCGCAATCAGGACCTGATCGCCATCGCGCGGCGCTGCCGGGTGGTAACCCGATTCCGGAATACGCTGGGCTTGGAAGGTCGGCTTGCAACGCGCTTGCAACCCAACCATCCCACGGATGATCCACGCGGCATCGCCGCCGGTATCCTGGACGGGCTGTTGTATGGCAGCGGTGACGCCGTCATCGGCATCAACCCGGCAACGGATAACTTGAACAACGTCCAGACGCTACTCCACCTGCTCGATGACGTCATCACCCGTTACACAATTCCCACCCAATCCTGCGTCCTGGCTCATGTGACGACCAGCATGGAACTCATGCAACGCGGTGCGCCAGTCGATCTAGTCTTTCAGTCGATCGCCGGCACGGAGGCCGCCAACCAGAGTTTCGGCATCAATCTAGCGATGCTGGCAGAGGCCAAGGACATGGCTGAATCACTAGGTCGTGGCACGCTCGGTAATCATTTGATGTATTTCGAGACCGGTCAGGGCAGTGCCCTGTCCGCCAATGCCCATCATGGCGTTGACGCGCAGACGTGCGAGGCGCGTGCTTATGCGGTCGCACGGGAGTTTTCACCCCTGCTGGTCAACACCGTGGTCGGCTTCATTGGCCCGGAATACCTGTATGACGGCAAGCAGATTATTCGAGCCGGGCTGGAAGATCATTTCTGCGGGAAACTGCTCGGGCTGCCTATGGGCTGCGATATCTGCTACACCAACCACGCCGCTGCCGACCAAAATGACATGGACATTCTGCTGACCCTCCTCGGGGTAGCCGGCTGTAACTACATCATGGGCATACCCGGAGCCGACGATATCATGCTGGCGTATCAGAGCACCTCCTTTCATGATGCGCTGTATCTGCGGCAGGTGCTCGGTCTGCGGCCCGCTCCGGAGTTTGAGGCTTGGCTGCGGAAGATGGGTATTTTCACGGAACACAACCGACTGGGGCGTGAAGGTGCCGGGAAAGCCCTGCTTCAGCACTTCGTCGACCTACCCGCGGGCTGGACCTGATGGATGCCTGGCACTCGCTGCGGCAATTTACCCAGGCCCGGATTGCCCAGGGCCGATCGGGCAGTAGTTTGCCAACCGCTGCATGGCTGGAGTTTCAGTTGGCCCATGCGGCAGCCCGGGATGCGGTGTTGCAGGCTTGGGATGTTGAAGGCTTTCAGGAGGGCGTAGGGCAAGCCGGACTAAAATCCCTCGTGCTCAATACTCGAGCCGCGTCAAGAGACCTTTACCTTCAACGGCCTGATCTGGGCCGGTGTCTTGACGACGACAGCCGCGCCGCCCTGGAGTCTAGTGGGGGGCAGACTGTTGATGTGGCACTGATCATCAGCAATGGTCTGTCATCGACCGCAACCGACCGGCATGGTCTGGCCTTGTTGCAGGCTCTCGTCGCTAGTCTGGTGAACCATCGTCTGTCCTATAGCCCCGTCTGTCTTGTACCTAACGCTCGGGTTGCGTTGTCAGATGAAATTGGCGCACTCCTGCAGGCACGACTGGCGATCATCGTGGTAGGCGAGCGGCCGGGCTTGAGCGCGGCGGACAGCCTCGGAGCGTATCTCACTTATGCACCGCAGCGTGGTCGAACCGATGCGGATCGCAACTGCCTGTCCAACATCCGTCCGCCCGAGGGGCTCGGCCACGCAGAAGCCGCCATCAAGCTGACGTATCTGGCCAGCAAAGCTCTGCGGGGGGGATTCGGCGGTGTGACACTGAAAGACGATATGGCCAATGCTTTTGATCGCCTGGGCGATCCGGGTGGAGGACATCATGGGGTAGCGGACATACTCACCTGAGCGACCGTAGTGAGTCATGAAAGCAGAGTTAAGAAGGGGCGACTCAACTACAAAAACTGGTGTGCTGAGCGAATTTCCACATCAGGACCTATGATGGAATCCTGAAGTTTTCATGGGGGCATTGCAAAGAACTTTTCCAGTAGACCAAGCTTTTTCGTGACCTATCAGTATTGGAGTTATTTATACAATAATAAAATGGGTATGAATGTTTACAAAACTATTTTTATCTCAGATTTGCATATCGGCTCTACTCAATGCCAAGCCGATGTTCTGCTTGATTTTCTGAAACATAACGAAAGCGAGATGCTCTACTTGGTCGGAGACATCATTGATTTTTGGGCCCTCTCAAAAAAGGTCCATTGGCCTAAAGATCACAACACCATCATACAAAAGGTTCTTCGCAAGGCAAGACACGATACGAAGGTCATCTATGTGCCGGGTAATCACGACGAGAATATTCGTGATTACAACGAGTACATTTTTGGTGACATAGTGGTAAAAAACTCCGTGGTGCATACCACGGCTAATGGAAAAAGGTTGCTGGTGGTACATGGTGACGAATATGACACGATCGCCAAATACCATCAATGGATTGCCAAGCTGGGCAGCAAAGGGTATGACTTCCTGCTTGAAGTGAACCGGTTAGTAAGAGGCTTAAGACGTTTTCTTGGCATCCAATCCAGTTTCTCTCTAGCGGCTTTCATTAAATTTAAGGTCAAGAATGCGGTGCAATTCATCTCGGATTATGAGCAGAGCATCGTCAATACCCTGCATGATGAGGGCCTGGATGGCGTGATTTGCGGTCATATTCACCATGCGGAAATCAAAGAAATAGATGGCTTCCTATACGTCAATACCGGTGATTTTGTTGAAAGCTGCACCGCCATTGTCGAGCATCATGATGGACGGCTGGAACTGATCCGCTGGCTGAAACGCGATCAAGTGGCCGATATTTCGCCTGGCATGGTCGCTAGCTCACCATGAACCGCGGTTTTCTGACCATTCTCTCCGCCCAGTTCTTTTCCTCGTTGGGGGACAACGCATTGCTGTTTGCCGCCATTGCACTCCTGAAGTCTTTGGACGCACCTTCCTGGCAAACGCCGGTGCTACAACAATTCTTCGTGGTTGCCTTCATCGTCTTGGCGCCGTTTGTGGGGGCCTTCGCCGACGCCCTGCCCAAAGGCCAGGTGATGTTCATCAGCAACACCACCAAGATGCTGGGGTGCGTCGCTATGCTGCTGGGCTTGCACCCGCTGCTCGCCTATGGCCTGGTGGGTATCGGCGCGGCCATCTATTCGCCCGCCAAGTACGGCATTCTCACCGAATACCTGCCGCCGAGTCGGCTGGTCTGGGCCAATAGCTGGATGGAGGGGTTGACCGTAGGTGCAGTCATCCTTGGCGCCATCCTTGGTGGATTTCTGATTGGTGACCACGTGGTTATGCTGTTCGGGTTGCCCGATGGTCTGCTTTCGCCCCTGGGAGCGAACGCTCAGCCCAAGCTCGCCATCATGGTGATTCTGGTCTTATACCTGGCTGCGGCGATTTTCAATATTTTCATTCCTCATCTCCCCATCGAACACCAGTTGGAAGGCCGCAGTCCCGGCCTCTTGATCGTGGATTTCTGGCGAGGATTTTGGCGGTTATGGAAAGACCCCCTGGGGCAGGTGTCGCTGGCGGTCACATCCCTGTTCTGGGGCTCGGGAACAACGCTGAGATTCATCATCCTGGCCTGGGCCACTTCCGCACTCGGCATGGATCTGGAGCGCGGCACGCAATTGACTGCGCTGGTCGCCGTTGGCCTCGCGCTGGGTGCCATCCTTGCCGCCAAATTCATACCACTGGAACACACGGTGAAAGTGCTGCCGTTGGGTGTGGTCATGGGCGCCGTCGTGATGTCGATGGTGTTGGTGCACAGCTTGTGGTTGGCGGCGATCATGCTCATGTTCGTCGGCGTGTTGGCTGGCAGTTTTGTCATACCGATGAACGCCCTGTTACAGCATCGCGGCCATTTGCTGATGGGCTCAGGCCACTCCATTGCCGTGCAAAACTGCAATGAAAACCTCTCCATCCTCGTGATGCTGGGCGCCTATAGCCTGATGGTGAAAGCCGATTTCGCGACGAACTCCATCGTCATGATCTTCGGTTTGTTTATCGCCGTCACCATGGCCATGCTGACGAGGATCCATGGCCATGACCAGGACTAACGCCGTAGTGGCCAGCACTCCCTTCCCGGGACGGCTTATTTTTCCTGAACATCGCCAGACCTTCTAGATAATGGTTGAAACCCAATTGTCGCGCCTGTCCCGTATGGGTTTGCGCCGAAAATCGCCGTACATCGCCCAGGACTCGGGATGCCGGGTTCTGATCATGTCCGTCAGTGCCGGTGCCGGCCACGTGAGGGCCGCTGCGGCTCTCGAAAAGACTTTTGCCGCGGATGCTCGCATATCCCAGGTCATCAACAAGGATGCCCTGGTATATACGAACAAGCTTTTAGCAACTATTGCTAGAAGTTCTATGCGTCGCTGGCTGCTTCCGCGCCCAACTTTCTCGGCGGGTCGTACAAGACCAGCGATGAGCCTTGGCGCACAGATTTGCTGCGGTACATGATCGATCGCCTCAATAGCCAGCCCCTGGTCGGGGTACGCTTGAAACATTCCGTCGGCCGGGCGTTGTTGCGCAAGCTCGGCATGCAGTCCAGGCGCTGCGGCCTGGTGCCCGGCAAGGCCCAAAGCGATGAAGGGCAGCGCCACGCGCAGCAGGCATGCCACGACCGAAAGCTACAATCGTTGTTGGAGGGGGCCAAGCAAGGCCGGCGCACGGTGCTGTTCGTCGATGCGGCACATTTCGTGATGGGGGCGTTCCTCGGTATGCTCTGGTGCTGCGTGCGCCAGTGGTTACCTTCCAGCAGCGGGCGCCAGCGCTACAGCGTCTTGGGTGCCTACGACTCGATCCGGCACGAGGCCGTCACGCTGACCAACGCGACCATCGTCAACCAATCGACGTTTTGTGCATTGCTGGACAAGATTGCCGTGTGTGTCGGCACGGGGCTTCCGATCACGCTGGTGCTGGACAATGCCCGTTACCAGAAGTGCCAGTCGGTCTTTGACAAGGCCGGGAACACCAGCGTCGCCTACGATGATCTCGTCATGGCATTGGCCTGTGGGCTGCACAATTTCCGAACCTACTGCCGCAGCCGAAATTACTAACCGTTCGATAGTTCGCCAATCTTATATTATAACGATTCTCATAATGTCTAATACCTCAGACAAGAAAACCTTTGTTCTGGATACGAATGTTCTCATGCACGATCCGGCGTGCCTTTTTCGCTTTAAAGAGCACGATCTTTTTATTCCGATGATCGTGTTGGAGGAACTGGATCAGTCCAAAAAAGGTGTGTCAGATATTGCCCGCAATGCCCGACAGGCCAGTCGGTTTCTTGACGAGCTGATCAATCAAACGAACCTTGATGGCATCAGGGACGGCATTCAATTGAATCGTCTGGCGTTTGCCGGCCGATGTGATGAGGTCTGCTCGGGGCGTTTGTTCTTTGAGCTCAACCCTCTAGTTTCCTCGCTACCTGAAGGAATGTCGGGTGAACTGCCGGATAACTCCATTCTGGCCAGTACGCTGGCGCTGAGTCATCACAAACCTCAGATACCAGTGGTTCTGGTATCCAAGGATATCAATCTCCGCATCAAAGCCTCGGTCCTAGCCCATCTTCACGCTTCCCCCCGCAATTTTGGCCACTATGTGGCTCATTCGTGATGCCATACCATTGATTTATATAGGGCGCCATGGTCCTGAGTGAAATGTAGAGCCATAATATCTCTTACACCCTATTGCATCTTCCGCCGGGCGGCAGTAGGGTGTCCCCATGTATATCCGTCGCACCCAAACCCGCAGTACCGCCACCGGTGAAACCTATGTGACCTACCGCCTGGTCCGC